>RFOO01000253.1 GCA_009926645.1 bacterium
CCAACGATTTTTCCAGCCTGTAATCCAGTGCGGACGATTTAGTGCCATCGATTTTAATGCTTCCTCTGCACAAATTTCAGCCGATTGTCCGCCCAATCCCGTTGGGCCATTCAATCCGGCAGCTTTAGAAAAATTCGTGGATACAGGCCCTGGGCAAACGGCAACGCAACGGACGCCGTATTTTTTGGATTCGGCATCGAGGGCGATACTCCAGTGCAGTAAAAACGCTTTGGTTGCTGCATAGGTGCTAATGAGTGGTGTGGGTTGATAGCCAGCAAGCGAAGCGATGTTGGCTACCTGTCCGCCTTGTGATTTGAGTCTGTCCCACAATAGACCAGTTAATTGAACTGGGGCGCTGACATTCACCTCAATCATTTTTAGCGTGTGGTTTAGGTCGGGGGCTGGAAATTCGCCATAGGCGCCAAAACCGCTATTATTAACTAAAAGAATCCTACCCGTGCGAGGGATAAGATTTTGTAATCGAGAGACAACCTCTTGAATTTCAGTGGGTTGGGATAGGTCGCAAGTAAGATGAGTGAACTTTAAATCTTTAGAAATCGTTTCGGGTTCTGTCCGAGATAGGTTGAATACAAGTGCTGGTGTGTCAGAATTTCCGATGCGCGTGAGTAAAGCGCGACCGATGCCAGAAGAACAACCCGTGATGATGATACAGGAGAAATCCCGCAAAAAATTATCGATGGTTTTTTTATCAGACATTGTTCGATTTGCTCGCCGTTCTAAAACTAAACGAACCTCATGAGCAATGCTCCAATCGTGATATCGGGAGTTCATATAGAACTGACCGATGCCATCAAAGCTACCGTGCATGCAAAAGTTGAAAAACTTTTGCGCCACAATCCACGTATTATACGTGTACACGTCGAACTGGTCCATACCCACATTCGCGATCACAGTCGCGAGTTCGGGGCGCAAATTCGTCTCGAACTACCAGGTCCTGATATCATTGTTCGCGAGGAATCCGATGACCTTTATAAGTCGATTGATTTGCTGATTGATAAAGTGGATAGACAAATTCGCCGGCGGCATCGCTTAGATAAGGAAAAGCGTAATCATCCACAGTCTACAGATTTGGGATCGGTTGGTAAGTCAGGGTAAGAGTCAGTGTGTGTTTCATAGCACTAGCCCTCAGACCAGTTGGAGGTCTGAGGGCTACCTTTTTAAGGGGGTAATTGCTTGTTTTCTCGCTCTTAGCCCTTGGCCTGTCCTATACAAAGATATGCACATCTACTTCATCGGCATTTGCGGAACAGCGATGGGAAATGCAGCACTTTTGATGCGTGCTTTAGGGCATGAGGTGGTGGGTTCGGATACGGGAGTTTACCCCCCGATGTCAGATCACCTTCGTCAGGCGGGGATTACCCTATTGGAGGGTTGGAATGCAGAGCGTCTGGCAAAGTTAAAACCCGATTTAGTTGTCGTCGGCAACGTGGCCTCGCGGGGACACCCTGAGGTAGAATGGCTACTGGAATCATCCCAAAACTATGTTTCTTTGCCCGAATTGTTAAGGACTCATCTGCTTAACGCACGACGTAATGTTGTGATTGCAGGAACTCATGGTAAAACGACGACTTCGTGTCTTGCAGCCGTTTTATTGCGAGCCAATCAAGTGGAACCCGGCTGGCTTATTGGTGGTGTGCCTCGCGATTTACCCGACAGCTCTTCGCCTGGGAAAAAAGAGGGCATTTTCGTTATCGAAGGGGATGAGTACGATACGGCTTTTTTTGATAAACGAAGTAAGTTCATTCAGTATTTGCCGAGAATTTTAGCGATTAATAATATCGAATTTGATCATGCAGATATTTTTCGTGATCTCGATGATGTGATACGAACTTTTGCTCATGGTTT
>RFOO01000254.1 GCA_009926645.1 bacterium
CGGGTGTGGCTAAAGTTTTAGTTACCTTCTTCAAGGATTTCTCGAAACTCGAAGTGAAGGCTGGCGTCTTGGATTCCAAGATTCTGACCAAGGCTGAAGTCGAGGCTCTCTCTAAATTACCTTCGCTTGAAGGTATTCGTGCTCAACTCCTCTCTCTTCTTTCTACGCCAGCTTCGTCGTTCGTTCGACTGCTGGATGCAAAGCGTCAAAAAGACGAAAAGCCTGCCTAACCCTTTCCTCGTGGAGATGGATTCAAGTGAATCCATCCGAACGAGGGGAATCCAAAACCCAAATAAACAACATATCCAAAGAACCCCGGTTAGGAGCCTTGTGCTCTCAAATGTCCTTCATTGGACGCTAACCATTCAAGGAACCAAGTAACATGAGTAACATCACAAAAGATCAAGTCATCGAGTGGCTCAGCGCTCAAAGCGTTATCGAAGTAGCCGCTCTCGTCAAAGACCTCGAGGCAAAGTGGGGCGTTTCCGCCGCTGCTCCTGTCGTCGTTGCTGGTGCCGCTGCTGGCGGTGCTGGTGCTCCGGCTGCCGAAGAGAAGACAACCTTTGACATCATCCTCAAGGCTAAGGGCGCGACCCCTATCAACGTCATTAAAGAAGTACGTGCGATTACTGGTCTCGGCCTGAAAGAAGCCAAGGATCTCGTCGATGGTGCGCCTAAGCCAGTGAAGGAAGGCGTCAGCAAAGATGAGGCCAAGGATATCGAGGCCAAACTCAAGGCCGCTGGTGCTGAAGTTGAAGTTAAATAATTTCAACGAACGCTAAAGGCGTCACTTTAAACGGGGGAGGGTAAGCCTCCTAGGATTTATTTCTCCCCCTTTTTTCTCCCCCGGCCGTCTGGTCCGAACCAACCAGACAACCACTTTATCAAGCCACACCGAGACCACCTCCACGTTATGTCCCAAACTCGTAATAACTTCGGTAAACTCAGCGAAGTCATCCCCCCTCCCAACCTGATTGAGAATCAAATTTTCTCCTTCAATGAATTTCTTCAGCTGAAGACCCCATCCTCCGATCGCCAGAACATCGGCCTCGAGGCGGTTTTCCGCGAAGCATTCCCGATTGAAAGTCAAAACGGCAACTTCCGTTTGGAGTATGTCGAATATGGATTAGTTTTACCTAAAACCTCGGAACTTGAGTGCATTCGCGAGGGTACGTCATACGCCATTTCCGTGATGCTTAAATTGCGTCTTCGCGAAAAAGGATCCTTCAAAGACGAAGAAATTGCGATGGGCGAAATTCCGATGATTACGGAGCGTGGATCCTTCATCGTTAACGGAGCCGAACGTGTTGTTGTCTCGCAGTTACACCGCAGTCCTGGTATCTGCTTTGAGGAGTCTTCGCATACGAGCGGTAAGACTCTCCATGCTTTCCGCATTATCCCTGACCGTGGAACATGGATTGAAGTTCAATTTGACCAAAACGACTTACTCTGGGTTTACCTCGATCGTCGTCGCCGCCGCCGTAAGTTCCTTGTTACAACCCTGCTTCGTGCTTTTGGCTATAAGGACGACAAAGAAATTCTCGGTCTGTTCTACGAAAGTCGCGAACTCACCGCCAAGAATGCTTTGGATTTAGACCCCGAAGAATTATCCCACCTCGTCTATGCGGATCCAATCGTGGACGTAGAAACAGGCAAGGTCATCGCTAAGCAGTACGACAAGCTTTCTCGTGAAACCTTAAAGGAAATTCACAAACAATTACCCAAGCAAAAGTTCAGTGTCTTTAACACGAGCTTTGATGATGGAGCCGTCATTCTCTCCCTCCGTAAGGACATCAGTAATGTTCGCAACGAAGAGGAAGCCTTGAAGGAAATCTTCCGCAAGTTACGTCCAGGTGAACCTGT
>RFOO01000255.1 GCA_009926645.1 bacterium
AGTCTACAAGAAGGCGAAATTCTTTTCATCGATGAAATCCATCGCATCCCTAAAACTGTTGAGGAATTTCTCTACTCAGCGATGGAGGATTTTCGTATCGATATTATGATTGATCAGGGACCAAACGCCCGAAGCGTGCGGCTCGACCTTCCTTCGTTTACGCTCATTGGAGCAACCACAAGAACGGGGCTACTCACTGCTCCACTAAGAAGTCGTTTCACCCTCCAAACGCGATTAGATTACTACACTCGAGAACAATTGCTTTCGATTGTGCAACGTAATGCAAAACTGCTTCATCTTGCACTCGATGAGTCAGGAGCAAAAGAAGTGGCGCGACGAGCTCGGGGCACACCACGCATTGTTAATAATCTACTCCGTTTTACTCGTGATTACGCCTTAGAAAGAGCTGGCGGAAAAGCCGATGCAACCATCACCGCAGCTGCTTTAGAGTTACTCGAAATCGACCAAAATGGGTTAGACGACATGGATCATCGTTTTCTTCGCGCCATGGCAGAAAAACACCAAGGCGGACCAGTAGGTTTAAATAGTATTGCAGCGGCCATCGGCGAGGACGCCCATACACTGGAAGAGGTCCATGAACCCTTCCTCGTCCAAGAGGGTTATGTAACGCGAACTCCACAAGGTCGTGTTTTAAGTGAAAAAGGCTGGCGGGCCCTCGGTTTACTCCCCCCTCAACAAGAAGGTTCACTACTCTGACGCTGGACAGGGGCGGATTTCATCCGCAAAGTTGCCTCTCTTCTTATGGCTAAACGATGGGTAATTAAATTAGGCTCTGGCTTGCTGACTCGCAAAGACGGCAAAGTTGATCGTGCACAAATCGCACGCATCGCCGATCAAGTGGCAGCCTTAACCAAACGTGGCATACAAGTGGTTCTCGTCTCCTCGGGAGCAGTTGCAGCAGGCATGACGGCGATGAAGCTCAGTAAACGCCCACGAGATGCCCGCGAATTACAAGCCTGTGCCACCGTTGGGCAACCTGAGTTAATGTCCGTCTACGGAAAAAATTTCGCTAAACATCGATTACTTAGTGCGCAGATGTTGCTCACTTATTGGGACCTCGATAGTCGCGCCTGTACTCGCAATGCACGTGCCACACTCGACTTACTTCTTTCTCGCAAGAAATTCATCCCCATCATCAACGAAAACGATGCCATCGCGGATGAAGAAATTAAAGTTGGCGATAACGATCGTCTGTCGGCCTATGTCGCTACGCTGATTGAAGCCGATTTATTGATTATTCTCTCAGGCATCGACGGATTGATGACCCAAGCCGATGGATCAGGTAAACTCATTCCTGCGGTCAAAAAAATCGACCACTCCATTCGCTCCCTCGCTGGTGGCGCAGGGTCGGAACGCAACGTCGGTGGTATGATCACTAAACTACAAGCCGCTGAAATTGCCGCAGAGGGCGGTGTCGATACGATTATCGCCAACGGTCGCCGCAAAAACGTGCTCTTGGATTTAGCGGCTAAGAAAAAAATTGGGACCCACTTTTCTCTGCGATGAGCGAACTTTTAAAGAGTGTCACGACTTTGGCCCTTGCGGCCAAAAAAGCAGCCCGTGAAGTTGCCCTCGCGAGTAGTGAAAAACGCACTCAGGCCTTAGTCGCGGCGGCTCAAGCCATCCGTGACGACGCAGAAAAAATTCTTGCAGCCAATACCCAAGACTTAGCCGCTGCTCGCGCGAAAGGATTAACTGAAGCAATGGTGGATCGACTGCGTTTAGATGCTTCGCGATTAGAGGCAATCGCCTCTGCCTGTGAAGATGTAGCACGATTACCGGACCCCGTCGGAGAAATCACCGAGTCGTGGAGTCGGCCTAATGGACTAAAAATCGTG
>RFOO01000256.1 GCA_009926645.1 bacterium
AGCCAAGGATTTTCCCAAACAATTGTATCGGTGCTAGATAAAAGGACGGCGATGCCGAAAAGTGCTCCGCCAAAAACTCCAGTTAAACCAGGGTCGGCCAGTGGATTCCGAAAAATGCCTTGTTGGGATGCTCCGCCTATACCTAGAGCAATTCCAGCGATAACAGCGGCTAAGACTCGCGGAAGTCTCAAGAAAAGTAATTCATTTTCATTACCCCAACCTGTCGCCGAACTTCCCAGAGCGAGAGCACCTAGCGCACAAAGGGAGAGTCCGAGACAGAGAAAGCTTATCGCAAGCCAGGGATGGATTCTCTTCATCGGCCTAAAATAATCTCAAAAGGATTCGCCTCAGCGGGAACAATATTCCGCGGAGAAGGACCTGTGGGTGTACCTTGAGTGGGGTTCTGGTTTCGATAATTTTCACCCGATTGAATGCGATTGATGGCGGATTGAAGGCGCTGTGTTAAATCGTTTCGTAAATCATTGAGTGAACCAGAAAATTGGACACCAGGTCCTTGCGTGAGGCCATCGGTGCTAGGCGCATCATCGGCAAAACCCAATAGAGTAAAATAGTCTGCGTATGGTCCACTGCCTCTCATTTCGGCTTTGATACTAAGCGGCCAGTCAGCAAATTTCATTTGTGGGTAGGATGTTATTTGACCGCTTGCGGAAAGATTCAATTGAGCGTTTTTTACCAATCCTTTTTTAATTTTGATTGTTCCATCGGGTAATCGCTGTAGCTCAATATCCGCTAAATCGTAATTAAACTGAGCAAGAGATTGTTGTAGTTTGGCTCCTGCTTTCATCGCTGTTGCTGCCTTGGTGATTAAGTCTGCTTGCTTCTGGTTTTTTGTGAGTGCTCCTGCAATCAATGCAATATTGCCGATCGTTTCTGCCGTAGAGGCTGCTTGATTGGCACTCAGGGCCATAGCTCCTTGTTGCGATCCAAACGCCTGAATTTTTCCGCCCTTGGAGGTAGCTCCTGCCTGTAAATTGATTCTGTCAATGAGTTGGTCTAGATTGATGGCTAATCCCTCAGCTTTTACATAAGCATCTCCTTTGCCTTGAATAAACTCTTTCAGAGCAGGGAAACTTGCAGCCACGGCTCCAAAATCGAACTGAGTTAAAGTTACTTTGCTGTTTAATAAATAGGGGCCACCTAAAAGAGAAGGCTGGAAGCTTAGTTTGCCGCTGCCACTGAGGGTTCCTTGAGCGAATTTCCCTTGTAGACTACTTAAGGTGATTGTTTCAGGCGTGGCCTCGGCTTTTAGATTTAAATTTTCTGCGTCAAAATTTTTGGCAGTAACTTTCTGAAGATTGAGCACGAGCGAGCCTTGATGGTTTTGCCAGAAGGGCACGCGGTCGGGCTGAGTATTTTTAGGTAAAGGCCGTGTTTCGCCATCGGATTGGCTAATGAAACCGCTGATATCATCCCAATAAAGATTTTCAAAATCACATTGAATTTTCCAGTCATTCGAGGCGCCCTCGATTTTTTGTGCGACAGCGAGTTTTCCGCGCGTTCGACCCGTGCCATCAAGTTGGCAAAGCAGGGTGGCGACTTTACCTGTTTCGTTGGATGAATAACTTCCTTCCAGTGCTAGTGATTTAACTTTGGCCACTCGGTCTTTGAAACTCAGATCGGTGATAGTTAGGCTTCCTTGGCTATCGCCACTGGTGGAAATCTCGCCTTGTGCACGATAATTTCCCGTCGAGATGTTTGAGAGAAAAGAAACGAATGGTTGTTCAGCCAATGCCCCCAGATTTCCCTGTAATTGTAGGCGCGTTGGTGAATTGCTTAAACCCACTTCCACATTTCCTGAGGCTAAAACTCTCAATCGGTTGCTTAA
>RFOO01000257.1 GCA_009926645.1 bacterium
TTTTGGATAGAAAGTTTCAGAACATAGGCATTCGCCGTGAGTCCAGGACGACGTAAAAGATTATCAATATCTAAACGTGATAAAAGAATGAGCTCATTGCGCCAATTCGCCGTCGAGAAAACAATCTCCGTTAACAATGGACGATCGGGTGGTTGCTGTTGCGTACGTAAGGTAACGCGCAAATTCGAACCGGGTGAATCTTCCTGAGCACCAAAGCAATCGCGCATGGAGAGAGTCTTCCATTGTTTGTAATGGTTCGCATAAGACGTGCGGGCCAAAAGTAAAAATGGCCCAGCAATCTCAATACCTTCAACCACTGTTTTGTCACCCGATCCAGACGTGCGATAGTCAACAATCTCTGGCAAATTTCTTATCGCCTGTTCAGGGTAACCATTGCCATTAAAAAGCACCCCCTCAGGACTCACTAATCGAAGAACCATCGGCCCCGCGGCAGGTATACTCGCAATACGTGCAACGGCGACTCTCTCCTGTAAGGTAACCTCCAATGAACCATCGGGCTTACGTCGAACACCCGCACTCAAAATTTGCGGATCCATCTCCAGATCTCTTTTAATTGAACTAACCTCTCTCGTCGCACCTTCGGCATTGCTATTAATCACTTTTTGAACGGCGGAGAGATTAATAAATCCATCGGTTTTCAAAGTAACTACGGGATTCGTTGCCGCCGTAGGATTCTCCCCGAGAGAAAGAAAAATAGTCGATATTAAAGTGCCAAAAAAGAGTAGAGCTAAAACCATTGGCAAACGAGAACGAGCCGCTCGCTTGCGTCCTAAATCATCGGTCGGAAGACGACGAACATCCTGACGAATCAGTTTTCTCCAATCACGATTCTCCGGCCCAAGAAAAGCATCGCGTCGAGGAGAAAAGAATCGGACTATTCTTTGAAAGAAATTCATGTTGGGTTCGTTTTGATCGAGTTGGATCGTTGCCAAGCGGGGGCTAACATACGTTGGACAAGCGCGGCAAAATCAAGCCCACTGCAAGAAGCACTCTTTGGCATTAAACTGGTTTCGGTCATGCCTGGCATTGTATTGATTTCCAAGAAATAGAAATCCCCCGTGGGTTCAAGAAAGAGGTCAGCCCGCGCAAAATCACGACCACCCACTGCCTGAAAAAGTTTTTCGGCCGCTCGACTAATCCGCTCAGCCAACAAGGAATCTAAGGGGGCGGGATAAAGGTACTCCGTGGAACCCTTCGTATACTTGGTTTGATAATCATAAACCCCTGTTTTAGGGACAATTTCAACAATCCCTAGCGCCCTACCCCCCAAAATACCAATCGACATCTCCCGTCCCATCAGCCGGCGTTCAGCCATCCACTGCCCAGTAGCAGGTATCTGCTGGAGAGCAGCTTCGACTTCTTTTAAACCCTGCAGAACATAGAGGCCCACGCTACTCCCCTTGTCCGCTGGTTTGATGATGATTTGATTTCCTAAATGACTCATTAAATCGGAGGCGGACGGTTTTTGCGAACCCTGAAAAGCAACCTCAGGTATCGCAGGCACTCCTGCTTCACGCATTATTTTTTTGGTCGCTACTTTATCGATACAAAGTCGACTCGCTTGGGCATCACAACCCGCATAAGCGATACCTCGAGCCTCTAATTCGGCCTGCACTCTACCGTCTTCCCCATAATCGCCATGGATAACGGGAAAAACAACGTGCTGAGAGGCATCCAACCAAGAGGGTATTTCATTCTTTTCTAATTCAACCAGTCGTGCTTCTGGCAAAACTTTAGCCACAGCTCGTCCCGAACGAAGCGATACATCACGTTCTGGAGA
>RFOO01000258.1 GCA_009926645.1 bacterium
CTCATCAGCTAATAAGTCGGCATGACGTTTGGTGGAGGTAAAAATAGTCTGAAAACTGACATGGCACGTTGCATTCCTGATCGCTTGCATCCATCTCAGGCTGAGAGGTCAGAATCGGATTTTTTACAGCGCCTGCGGCATGAATTGCCTGATGATTTTATTATTATTCCGTGCTTAGAAATCCCACGACAGAATGGGATTTTTGATTCGGAGACTGATTTTGTGATTTTGCATCCACGGGGTCGTTTGATTCTAGAGGTCAAAGGGGGCACGATTTTGTGTGAGCGAGGACGGTGGAAACGCGTCCGCCAAGGCAAGTCGGAAGAGATTACGCCCCCTTTCTTTCAAGCACGTGATAATGCCTATGAAATAAGAGATTATTTGGTGAAAGTTTTTGGCAAGGAGGCACCCGAAGCACGCATGATGTTCAACCAGGCAGTGGTTTTTCCCGATGTCGATTTTATGGAAGACACGATTGAAATCACCGATGACCGTCTGGTGGATCGTGGAGAATTAGCCCGGGTCGGTCTGGTGGATATTGTGAATCGATTACTGAATGATGGAGAGAATCGTTATCTGAAGCGCTTTCCCGAGAAGCCTTTGCCGACTCCTTTAAGTGTGGGGCAATTAGAAAAAATTGCGCATAAGCTCCGTCCTGAATTGCGCTTAACGGCTAATCTATCGTCGGAGGAGGTGGATTTGGAACTGATTCGTTTGTCGGCCTCGCAACTTTCGGTTTTAGAAATGCTGGAACAGAACAGGCGCTTGCGCGTAACCGGAGGTCCAGGTTCTGGTAAAACCTTGATGGCGGTCGAGACCTGCCGTCGTGAGCTGGAAATAAATCCAACTGCTAAAATTGGACTGATTTGTTTTAATCGATTTCTCGGCGCTTTTTTAGCGGATGTCGTAGCGCGTGAAAAAATGACGCAGGTGCAAGCGGGGTCTTTTTATTCGCATTGCGATGGGCTCATTGGAAATCGAGGAAAAGGAAATGAGATTGATTCGAGTTATTTCGTGCAACGCGTGCGCGAGGCTTTACAGGTGGCCAAAAAATTATCACCAGATGAAAAGTATGATTTATTGGTGGTCGATGAAGGTCAGGATTTTCGCGATGATGGTGAGATGTTAGAGTTAATGGATGTTTTATTAAAAGGTGGGTTAGCTCGGGGACGTTGGCGTTGGTTTGAGGATTTGGATCAGGTGTTGAGTCCTGAGCCTACGGATCAACCCACCCAAAAACATGAAGCCATGCTTGATTTATTGGATGTCGCCGCGTCGGCACGTTTAGAAAATAATTGGCGAAATACTGAGCAGATTGCCCAGGCCGTCGGTAAGGTTATGGGTTTGCCGGTAAAGCCGACCGCTCGAATTTTCGGGCCTCAAGTCAGCACCGCTCCTTTGGTTAAGGATAAAGAGTTTGCCATGTTAGAGGCGCTGTTGAGCAAAGTTGTTTTAAAAGATTATCAGCCTAAGGATATTGTTATTTTGAGTATGCACGGTGCGGGTCGAGAATCGTATGCTGGCAAAGATACTTTGGCTGGATTGCGGGTTGTGTCGTATGATCCCTCGCGAGCTTACGAAGAGGGTACCATTCGAGTTTCCACTGTATTTAAATTCAAGGGTATGGAATCACACGCCGTGATTTTGACGGATATTGATTCACTTGGAAGTGTGCGCGATCGAAGAAAAGCCTATGTCGGAATGTCTCGTGCAAAGTATGCGTTGTATTTGATTGCGAAGGAGGGATTGAGTTGGGGGCGAGGGTAGGGGGGAGGGAGGGACGCCACTCCGTTGGCG
>RFOO01000259.1 GCA_009926645.1 bacterium
CCTAAAGCAATCCACTCGGAGCCGGGCTTCAATCTGAAAAGGTCTGCGGGGTACTTGAATATTATCAAAATCGTGCATACTATGGAGGTTGATGTTTTCACGTCCCCCCCAGTGCCATCAATGCACCCAAAACTGCACGGTATTTTTTACCTTGGTTGCGGATGGAAAGGCACAGACTTTGGGTTGCTGTAAGCAATGCCCCTTATTGGAAAATGCAGAAAAAACGGGCTATTTACCCTCGGAACTCCTTCATATCAATTTAGCCGTTCCTACCCCTTTAATCCGAGAAAAGTGCCCTGCCTGCGGTTTTCGTTGGGAGGATTTTGAGCGCACACACCGCATGGGGTGTCCCGTGTGCTATCAAATTCACTCCAAACCCTTGGCCGAAACCATTGCCCTGATACAACCAGGTCCGAGTCACATTGGGCGACACCCTTCCCTCCACGAAAAAGACCGCCTCGAACGACTTACTAGAGCCAAGATATTGCTCGAAGAAGCGATTCGCGAGGAGGACTTTGAATCCGCTGCTGCCCTCCGCGATCAAATCAGCGATTTAGAGTCCAAGAAGTAACTCTGTGATTTAACCTTACGGATTGCTCCGCTAAGAAGAACGCTCAGTCTCCCGCATACATGAAGCCGAGTGTTTTAGTCACCAACGATGATGGCATTGATGCTGCCTTTATTCATGCTTTGGTGGCAGCTTGTGAAAGCGAAGGATTCCAAGTATTTGTCGCTGCACCCTCCGGAGAAAGAAGTTGGATTGGCCGAGCCTTTAGTCGCCATCGCGAAGTCACTGTTTCCGCCCATCCCCATCTTGGTCATCAAGCTTGGTCCATTGACGGAACTCCCTCTGACTGTGTAAACATCGCACTGGGCCACCTTCTATCCACCAAACCCGATGTCGTACTTTCGGGGATGAACATCGGATTTAATGCTACGATCCCCCTTTGCTTAAGTTCGGGGACTTTAGCAGGTGCGATTGAGGGAAGTGCTTGGGGACTACCAGCCGTGGCTTGCTCACTCGATTTAGAGCAATCGGTTTTTGAAAAAGTCCATCGCACCTCCGCCGTTTGCCCCCCAACCCTTCGTCCCCACCTCGAAGCAGGATGCAAACATGCTGCACGTTTTGCCAAAAGTTTGGTCGGAAAACCCCTACCTAGTATGCAAATCCACAGTTTAAACTACCCTTCGACTGTTACAGCTGAAACGAAGGTGGAAAAAAGTTTTCCCGCGATTGTTCGTCACGGATCCCTTTTTAAGCCTTCTGAAATGGGTTATCGCTTTGCTTGGAACGATGGTGAGATTGTTACCCACGAAAAACAAACAGACCTCGCTGTATTAGAGCGAGGCCTGATAAGTCATACGATTTTTGACTTTGGCCAAGCTGGCCGAAGTTAAAAATTAATGATGACCATGAGCTTCGTGGCTTTCACTTTTTAGAAAAACAGGAAGCATTAAAACAAAACCAATGATTGGAGCCACCAGCCACGATTTTGCCATTTGGTGGTGTGTTAAATAAGGTTCAAATGCGATAAACGTAGCGTAAGCCCAGCTTCCAACGTAACCAAGAAATACCAAGAGACCCTTTAATTCAGCAGCATTGGCGCGACGTTGTAAGGCCACAGATAGAAATCCGCTAAAGAAAATTGCACAAATAATCAGAAGGAAAATAGAGAAAGGCCCCCACAATGCAGAAACTTCATGGTGAACTTTCTCATACTCTTTCTCAGCAGCCACCAGGCCTTCTGCTTTGGCTGCTTCTAGAGCAGCTTTTTCATCAAAGACTTTACCCTTT
>RFOO01000260.1 GCA_009926645.1 bacterium
ATATTAGAGGTGGATAAACCGGTGGCAGTGACACCAATGCCTGTATTTACATTTTTGGATGCATAGGTTCCACTCGAAGGTAATGTGCCTGCAAGGCTAACCGTATCGCCACCAAAACCCGAAGAAACTGTGTAATTTGAACTCAATAAATTAGTGGCATTGGTGTTACCATTGTAGGTCTTGCTGATGGTATTAATCAGCGAAATCGTTACCTGAGGTGCGAAGGTGTAGAGCAAACCATTACCTGTACCTAGTACGGTGCTTGAACCATAAGTCGCATTGTATTGCTTAAAGTTAGGCGTAAGACCACCTGCATTGTCACCCGTCGTAACATCAAAAGGATCGGCATTGCTGCTCCAAACTCTCCAGTATTTTGAAGTTCCAGGAACTAAAGCAGATGACCCTGCATTGTTATCAAAAAGTGCCGTCGCGATTTCGATATTACCATCTACCGCGATTGAAGCTCCGCTATTGAGGGTCACCGAACCTGCTCCCGCATTCGCGATGTAGTTATTAATCTTACCCGCATTTTCAACCACGCCATAAGTAACATTGCCTGAGGGCACGCTGACGCCACTTGCACTCTGCACCTCGTATTCAATTTTTATACATTCCAACCCACCAACTGGTACAACAATATGTCCTCCGGGATTAGCGGTGAGAGTTACAGTCGAGTTATCTGGTTTGGTAAAAGTGACTTGGGCATTGGGACCTTTCGCATTTAAAAGTATTTCAGTTCCAGCAACAAAACTGACAACGCCACGAGGCATTATACCCGATGTAATGGACGTAGGTGAACCATCGCGCGTCACTACTCCATTCACAAAATCAAGCACGATCATTTCCTTAGGGTGCGAAGAAAACCCAACATCAATGGGACCAGTATAATCGTTAATCACATCAAAGGTTCCATTAACAGCGGATGCGTGTGTAATCGACCCACCACTCGTGTTCACCGTAAGATTATAGGGACCACTTAAATTACCGTTAACGCCTAAACCCCCACCAATATTTCCGTTAAAGTAAACGTCGCCACCCTTGGTCGAAATAACTCGATTACCATTAAAAACATAAACACTACCTGCATAATCGGTACTCGAATAAGTGCCTCCAAAATTAAGTCCGAGCTTATTTGTCGCAGAAGAAATATCTGCACCCAATTTAATGACCGGCGCATAAAGGCCTAGAACCGCATCCCGAGTACCTGTGTAATTAAACGCCACCTGGAAATCGATTTCTTGATTGGCTTGTAAATCAACATTTGAACTCGTTAACGCGGTGTTGAGGGTGTTTACCCCGATTTCCGAAAGACCCGTTGAAGGTAATCCAGAAACACTGCCGCCCGATCCCGCAATAATATGAATAAAGTCCGGATCAATCAGCCAAGTACCCACTTTGCCCAAAGGCGCTAAAGTCGTAACCACCAGTCGATCGTCAAATAGAACATGAGCCGCCGAGGTTTCAATAAAACCACCGTCTCCACCTTGAGGAGCCGAGGCATCTAACCTCCCTCCCACGCGAATGGAATTATTTTCCATTCCACCTTTTAGGATAATTTCACCTTTCTCACCAGTGGCTAAGGTCTGAGCCTCAATGATGCCTTGATTGTTGATAACGGAACCCGACAAGTCGCCCACAGCTTCAGCGGTTAAAAGAATCGAACCACCATCAGCCATTATCGCACCACCATTTTCAATCAGCGCATCGAGAGCCCCTTGCTCAACCTGCAACTCCACAGAGCCACCGAGATTGAGTAATACCTGGCTACCCGAAGCTAATAC
>RFOO01000027.1 GCA_009926645.1 bacterium
TTTTTTTGGAGCGCCAAAGTTGGGTGTGTGAAAGCGCGATAATGGCAAGAATGGCGATGGTTATCTGTGCGTTAACGGCATGAATCACAGCAAAAAAGACGGCTTTGAAATTTTCATCTCCACCTAAATTAAGCCGATCTAGAAGAACGCGCAGTCCGCCAAAGATGCCTTGGAGAATCACTAAAGCGACCAAGCCATAGGAGGCTCTACGAATAAGAGGACGTTTTTCCCATTTAAAATGAGTCAAAGCAATAATGAGGCAGAGTAAGCCAAGTCCAGAGGCTGCCAGTCGATGCGAGTGTTCGGCGAATTTATCGATTTCGGTTAACCAGCCTGGGGGGTTGATGCTTCCATTTGACAGTGGCCAATCCAGAAAAGCCATGCCGGCTCGTATGCTTGTGGTGAAGCCACCAGCTTGAAGAACCAGGATGGACCAACCGAGGGCGATGTAACAAAGCCAACGTAAGCGGTTATTACTTTTCGCTACTGCGGTGTCGTTCATTTCTAACTCACTATCAGATGCGACTTCAGCGATAGGGCAAATCCCTTTACCGAAAACTAATAGTCAAAAGAAATTTCAATAGTCGCTATCAGCGGGACAGTGCTAACCGTCCAAAAGCTCGAATTTTACCGACCAAATTGGTGAGTCCGTTGCGACGATTGGGGGAGAGGTGTTGGGTGACGCCAACTTCGGCCAAGAAATCGGCATCGGTATTAGCTACCTCGGAAGGGGAGGCTCCATCGTAAAACTCGCAAACTAAATAGGCGATACCTTTGGTAATTAAGGAATCAGCATCGCAACGAAACCGACAGACCCCATTTTCTAGGGAGGGGATGAGCCAAAGATTGGAGGTGCACCCTTCGATTAAAAATTGATCCAGTTTGAGTTCGCTCGGTAAGCCAGGGGCGTTTTTAGCACGGTCGATAATATACTGAAACCTTTCGTGATGATCCGCGAGAGGTTCGAGTTCAGCAATAATCTGGTTTCGTTTTTCGCTTAGCGTCATGACTCTTAACGTCCAGCGAGAGCTTCTTGATCAAGGAAAGGTCGAGTGAGCGGCGTAAGAGATTTTTCCAAGGAGTCTCTTTGCTCTCGGGAGAGTTTGGCTTCAGATTTAATCCAAGCCAGACTTTCCTGCCAGATGATCGGTGAAGGTCGACGCATCTTAAGAAGGGATTCAAGTTCATCTGGAACAGATTTACGTGTGCCATAGGCCTCGGTTTCTCCTGCCAGAATGCGTGCACTGATGTAATCGGCGCGAAGTTGAGAATATCGCGGGTAAGATTTTACTCCTGATTCTAGGACACGGACGGCCGCTTCGGCGGCGTGAATCGATTTCAGCTTTTTACCGACAGAACGATAAGCTTCAGGGCCTAACTTGTCGGACTTAAGAAATTCCATGAGATAACGGTCGCCGATTTTTTTATCGGCTTCGGCTGCTTTTTCATCTTTTTTATTTCGTGCGTGATAAGCAATGCCGACCAAAGCTTGGACGGTTGGTAGATTGGAAGAGAAATAGGTGCGATCGACGGCATTGACCTGCTCGAATTGAGCAATAACTTTGTCGGGATTGTTGCTATTGAGTAATGCCTCTAAGTGGAGAGCGGCAAAAGTAGCACGATCAAAACCGCGATCGGCTGCTACTTTAACGAGTTGAGCGGTAATCCCATCGTAGCCACGTTCTGTTGCAAAATTAGCTAAAGCTAACATGGCCGCAGAGCTATTAGAGAATCGTTCGGCTATGAGGCTTAACTGTTTATCATAATCATCTTTTAATCCTAGACGATCCAGCAACTGAAGCTTTTGCAATTGAGGGAAGGGTGCTTTCTCGTCGAGTTTGATGCGTTCTTCGGTTACAGCTAAAGCAATTTTGGGCTGACCAAGCAAAATATGGAAGCGAGCTTGTTGAGAGTAGATTGCATCCCGAATTTTATTTTCGGCGAAATCGCCACTTCGCTTATCAAGCAAGTTGATGGCTTCAGAATTTTTACCGCCATCAAAGAGAGCCCGTGCTTTTAATAGTATGCCACTGGCTTGTTGGTCGAGCTGGTGGGTATTGATTAAGTTAACGCTTTCAGCGTATCGTCCAACCCAGTAGAGGGAGGTGGCTGCGGCGAGAGCCAAAGTTTGCTGGGTTACCACGGGGAATTCCTTCCCAGCCGCTAGGAGTTTAAGACTTTGCTCGATGACTTCTTCGTCCCGCTCCCTTAATTGTAACAATTGGAAATAACGCTCTAAGTACTGAGCTCCCATCGGATCGCTCGCATTGACATACTCTAAGCCATGTCGAAGGGTTTGAATGGCCTCATCTGTTCGGTTATAATTATTGTGTAAGATGTTGGCAAATAACAACTTACCTTTAATATTTCCGGGGCTGATTCGTACTGCTACTTGGGATAGGTTGAGGGCCTGAGGGATTTGATTAGCCGCTTCCGCCTCTAGGGCTTGGGAAACGAAGTGTTCGCTTACCTTGGTGAGGTGTTCCTCCTTTAAAGCGGCTACGTTTTCGGGGTTATCCTTCATTTTTGAGAGCGTTAGTCGCACTAACTGCCCTAGGACTGGATCTCTGACTAAGTCCGCCATGACGTAGTTTTCACGAACATAGCGGATAACCGCATCATTTCCCTTCGTTAGCGGAAGGCCGGCGAGGAGCACAATCTCGGCATCGAGGTTTTCCTTGGTCTTTTTGATGTCTTTTGCGTCGTTTTTCGAGTTTTTAGGCGAATCTTTTACGCTGTTTTGGGCTGATTTTACTGGCGATTCTGCTTCAGTTTGTGGGGCGGGATTGACCTGAGCAATAGCCTGACAGCATAGCGACCAGGTAAAGAAAGAGAGCAGGGAAAGGCGTCTTAGCATGGCGGGGTGGCGATACTTGCCTGTCCTCGTTAAATTGTCTCGCCCAAAACGCAGCCCAAGGGGCTTTCTGAGACGGTCGGTAAAGAAATCTTAAAATCTCCGCACTTTCCGCTTGCAGGAGGGTCTTAGAACCCTATGCCACAACCCTCTTTTCCCTATTTCTTTAGGTCCATGCCTACCATCAACCAGCTCGTTCGTAAACCGCGTCTTGCCCCTAAGGCCAAGTCCAAGTCTCCGGCCTTGAACAATTCGCCCTTCCGTCGTGGCGTTTGCGTTCAAGTTATGATTCGCACTCCGAAGAAGCCAAATTCTGCACAACGCAAAGTGGCCAAAGTGCGTCTCACCAATGGGCAGGAAGTAATCACTTACATTCCTGACGAAGGGCACAAACTCCAAGAGCACTCGGTGGTCTTGGTTCGTGGTGGTCGTGTGAAAGACCTTCCTGGTGTACGTTACCACATCGTTCGTGGTCCGCTCGATTGTTCGGGTGTCGAAAAACGTCGCCGTTCTCGCTCCAAGTATGGCGTGAAGCGTCCTAAAGAAAAGAAAGCCTAATTTAATTTTTCACTTTTATGTCACGTCGTCGTAAAGCCGTTAAGCGCACCCACCAACCAGATTCCCGTTATGGCAGTCCTCTGGTTAGCCAGCTCATCAACATGGTGATGAAGTCGGGAAAGAAATCTTTAGCTCAAAGCATCGTCTATGGTGCGATTGAAAAAGTTTCCGAAAAATTAGTGAAAGGAAATCCCGTCGAACTCTTGCTCGGCGCTCTCGAAAATTGCCGTCCTAAGCTTGAAGTGAAGAGCCGCCGCGTTGGTGGTGCTACTTATCAAGTACCTGTTGAAGTCAGCCACGAGCGTCAAAACAGCATGGCTCTTCGCTGGGTTGTTTTAGCCGCTGAAGGACGGAAAGGCGTTTCGATGGCAGAAGCTCTCGCCGCCGAAATTGTTGATGCTTACAACAATACTGGAAACGTCGTGAAGAAGCGCGAGGAAACTCACAAAATGGCTCAAGCTAACCGCGCCTTCGCTCACCTCCGCTGGTAAAAATTTACTCTTACACAAACTTTTAGGCCGAGCCTTAGGTTCCGACCATGTCAATCACCCTCTCCAAACTTAATTCATCAAACCGGAAGTTCCCCTTGGAATACACCCGGAACATCGGCATTGCTGCTCACATTGACGCGGGCAAGACAACGACGACCGAGCGTATTCTTTTCTACACCGGTGTTGTGCACAAGATGGGTGAAGTGCACGAAGGCACGGCGACTACCGACTGGATGGAGCAGGAGCGCGAGCGTGGTATCACCATTACCGCGGCGGCTATCTCTGCTGGTTGGAAAACTAAAGAAGGTCCTTTTGCTAACATTGATCACCGTATTAACATTATCGATACACCTGGCCACGTAGACTTCACTGCTGAAGTTGAGCGTTCCTTGCGTGTCTTGGATGGTGCGGTCGCTGTTTTCTGTGCTGTTGCTGGCGTACAACCTCAGTCCGAAACGGTATGGCGTCAGATGAATAAGTATCGCGTTCCACGCATTGCTTTCGTCAATAAGATGGATCGTACTGGCGCTGATTATTTTGGTGCAGTTGATGACATTCGCACCAAGTTGAAAGGTAATGCTCACCCTCTCTTTATTCCGATCGGTCAAGGAGAAGAATTTAAGGGTCTCATCGATTTGATTAAGAACGTCGCTTATCTTTACGACGAAAAGGATCCTCGTGGCATGAAGTTTGATGTCGTTGAAATTCCTGAAGCCCAAAAAGCCGAAGCGAAGAAATGGCGCGATGGACTGCTTGAGGCTTTAGCTGATTTTGATGACGTTCTGGCCAACAAATACCTCGAAGGTCAGGAAATTACCGTCGAAGAAATTCGTCATGGTATTCGTAAGGCAACCCTTTCGATGAATTTCATCGGGGTCATTCCTGGTTCCGCTTTCAAAAATAAAGGCGTACAGATGTTGCTCGACTGCGTCGTCGACTTCTTGCCTTCTCCAATCGACATGGGTGGTCAGCGTGCCTTCACCGATGATGGTGAAAGCGAAATTCGCATCAATGCCGATGACAGCCAAAAAGTTACTGGCCTTTGCTTTAAGTTGTGGGCCGATCCTTTCGTCGGTCAGCTCGTCTTCTTCCGTGTTTACCGCGGTCAACTGAAGAAAGGTGATAACCTTTACAATCCTCGCACCCGTTCCAACGAGCGCATCTCTCGCATTGTTCTCTTGCGTGCGATGGACCGTGAAGAAATCGACGTCGCCTACTCGGGTGACATTTGTGCTATTATCGGACCGAAGGATGTTATTACTGGCGATACTCTCACTTTGGAGGACGACCTAGTTCTTGAACCACCTACTTTCGCCGATCCTGTTATCTCGATGTCCATCGAGCCCAACTCCAAGGCCGACCAAGAGCGTCTTTCGATTGGTCTACAGCGTTTAGCAAAAGAAGATCCTACTTTCCGTGTTTCTTCCAATCAAGAAACGGGACAGACTCTGATTTCTGGAATGGGTGAGTTACACCTTGAAATCATTGTCGATCGTCTGAAGCGCGAATTTAAAGTCGAAGCGAAATCGGGTAAGCCACAAATTTCCTATCGTGAAACCATCACGACCAGTGCGGACGGAGTTGGTAAATTTATCCGTCAGTCAGGTGGTCGCGGTCAGTATGGTCACGCTGAAATTAAACTCGAAGCTAACCCTGGTAAGGGTACCGAAATCGTTAACGAAATCGTCGGAGGTGTTATTCCTAAAGAATACATCAAGCCTACGATTGAAGGTATTAACGAAGCCGCGAACAATGGAACGGTCGCTGGTTATCCCGTAATCGATTTCAAGGCTCGTATCGTTTTTGGCTCTTTCCACGAAGTCGATTCAAACGAAATGGCCTTTAAGATGGCAGGTATCTTCGCGTTCAAGGATGCGATGAAAGACGCTAAGCCAATCTTGCTTGAGCCTATCATGAAAGTCGAAGTGGTGACTCCAGAAGAGTACCAAGGCGATATCATGGGCGACTTGAATCGTCGTCGTGGCCAAATTCAAGGCATGGAAACCAAGTCTGGCCTTTGTAATATTAACTGTCTCGTGCCTTTAGCCGAAATGTTTGGTTACGCCACCGACGTTCGCTCGCTCTCTAAAGGTCGTGCTTCTTACACCATGGAACCAAGCAACTTCGCTCAAGTTCCTGCAAATATTCTCAAGCAAGTTGTCGAGACTTCTTCTCGCGCACCTGCTCGTACCTAATCTCTCAATCCTCACTACACTTCTCCGATGGCTAGCCTGATGAAAATTCGTATCAAACTTAAAGGGTTTGATTATCGTATGGTGGATCAATCCGCTAACGAAATTGTTGATACCGCTAAGCGCACGGGCGCCCGCGTTTCTGGTCCTATTCCTCTGCCAACCGCAGTCGAGCGACTCACAGTGAACCGTTCTCCCCACGTCGACAAAAAGTCGATGGATCAATTTGAAATCCGTACCCACAAGCGCCTGATTGAAATTATCGAGCCTAATGCGCAGACCGTCGACGAGTTGCGTAAGCTCAATATGCCCTCTGGCGTGAACATTAACATCATCGCCTAAACTTTTAACCCTCAACCTAAACCTCAAACGCAGGCGCCGCCAGGACCAAGACTCCGCAAGGAATCCAAAGCCTAAAGCAGGTCATTATGACCAAACGATTTCGCAAGAAATCACCTGCCTCTTAGAAAATGAAACACCAACTACTCGGTAAAAAAATCGGAATGACCCAGGTATACGACGGGGAGAATAACCTCGTCCCTGTTACGGTCGTTCAAGCTGGGCCTTGTCCTGTTACTCAGGTTAAGACCCTTGAGACTGACGGCTATCACGCTGTGCAGATCGGCTTTGGTTCACAGAAAGAGAGTCGTCTCTCTGCCGCTGAACTCGGTCACCTCAAGAAAGCGGGCGTCGCCCCCGTCAACCATTTGCAAGAAATTCGTTTGCCTGCTGCTGCTGAAGTTAAAGTCGGCGACGTAATCACAGTCGAAAAGTTTTCTCCTGGCCAGATGGTCGATGTCATCGGCACGGTTAAAGGTCGTGGTTTCCAGGGTGTAATGAAGCGCCACAATATGTCCGGTCAGCCCGACTCGCACGGACACATGATGCACCGTCGAATTGGTTCGATTGGTATGCGTCAAACCCCTGGTCACGTTTTCAAGGGTAAGCGTATGCCTGGTCACATGGGCTCGGTTCGTCGTACCGTGCAAAACCTTCGCGTCGTGCAAGTGCTCGCCGAGAAAAATCTCCTCCTCATTAAGGGTAGTTTCCCTGGTGCCAACGGCGAGCTCGTGCTCGTTCGTCCAGCCAAGAAAGCTCCTGTTACCAAATAATTCCTACTCTTTACGCTCCTATGAAGCTCAAAGTTTATAAGTCAGACGGCTCCTCTTTCACTGAAAAGGATTTCGATATTCCAGCTTTCGAAGGCGATAAAGGTGTCGCACTCTTGAAGCAGGTTGTGGTTTCCTACCAAGCGAATAAACGCCAAGGAACTTCCAAAACGAAGGACTACGGTGAGGTTGCTGGTTCAGGTGTTAAGATTTTACCTCAAAAAGGTTCGGGTGGATCTCGCCACGGTGACAAGCGTGCACCTCAACTCTTCAAAGGCGGTATCGTTTTCGGTCCACGCCCTCGCGACTGGTCAAAGACGATTACTGCACAATCGAAGAAATTGGCGCTGCAACGTGCTCTCTTCGACCTCGCTTCCGATGGCGGTTTAGCGGTGATTGAGCGCTTTGAGTTAGCAAAACCCAAGACTGCTCTTTTTGCAAAAGTGCTCAAGAATGTTAGCCCCGAAGGTAAACGCCTCTTGGTCGTTGATAGCACTTGGAGTGAGCCAGTGCTTCGCGCGAGTCGTAATCTCAGCCGTGCAGTATTTTCTAATTCCTCTAACCTCAATGCTCTCGATTTGGTGAAGAACCCTCGCGTTCTGATTACCATTGATGGCCTCAATCAAGTGCTTGCCCGCACGAAAAACTAATCCACATGAAACTCGCTTCTGCTATCATCAGTCGCCCCATTTTCACCGAAAAGGCTTCCGTCTTAGGTGAAGCCAATAAGTACGTTTTCGAAATTCTTCCCGGTGCAGATCGTGCACAGGTCAAGGCTGCTATCGAAGCTGCTTACAAGGTTACGGTTCTCAAAGTTAACATCCTCGTACGTAAGGGTAAAGTGCGTCGTAGCCGCCTCGGCGGTGGTGCGATTTACACCGAAACTCCTTCGCGTCGTGCCATTGTCACCCTGAAGAAGGGCGACGTCATCTCCTTCGCTTAAGTCGTCTGTTCCTATGTCTCTCGTTTCATCACGTCCAATCACCCCAGGTCAACGCTTCCTCACTCGCGTTAAGACCGAAGGTTTGCACAAGGGTCGCCCCGAGCGTCAACTCTTGGAGAGCAATCATCGTGCCCGCGGTCGTAATTGCTACGGTCGTATTACCTCCCGCCGTCGTGGTGGAGGTCATAAAAAGCTTTATCGCACCATCGATTTCCGTCGCGATCGCCTTGATCAGCCTGCCTCCGTCTTGCGTTTAGAGTACGATCCTAATCGTACTGCTCACCTCGCTCTCTTGGAATACGCTGATAAGAGCTTATCCTACATTTTGGCTCCCGATGGTCTCAAAGTCGGTGATGTCGTTGTTAGCACCACAAAGCCACAAGACCAACTGACTCCTGGTTTGTCTCTTCCTTTGCGTTTAATTGCGCCAGCGACTTTCATTCACTGCATTGAGTTAGAACCAGGTAAAGGTGCACAAATTGCTCGTTCTGCGGGTGGTTATGCTCAGCTCCTTGGTATTGAAGCTGATCGTGCAATTCTGCGTATGCCTTCTGGTGAGCAACGTTACCTCAACGCTGATTGTCGTGCGACCATCGGTATTGTTGGAAATCTTGAGCACCAAAATTCTAGCCTCGGTAAAGCGGGCCGTGCCCGTTGGAAGGGTCGTCGTCCACGCGTTCGTGGTATGGCGATGAATCCAGTCGATCACCCGATGGGTGG
>RFOO01000261.1 GCA_009926645.1 bacterium
TTATTCGATTTACCGCTCTCCTCGAGCGAATCTCCATCTCTCGGCTACCTTCCAGCATAAGGTCTTAGAGGAGGAATTTGCGTCATTGAGTCAGCATCAGCATAAGTATAGCCAGGCTCTTCCCATCGTTTTGGCTTACGATTATCGGGATTCTTTGGCTGGGGGAGGTGTTATTTATGGCAATCTCGTTTGGACTCCAGGTGTGCTACACCTTGATACTGCTGCTACGGCGCAGGATATTATTTCTGCGAACAAGCGAGGTTGGTTTAATAAAGTAAATCTCGATATTGCACGCATTCAGAATCTTCCCGAAAACTTTGTTTTGTATGCACGAGTCGCTGCGCAGTGGGCTGATAGTAATTTAGATGCCTCTGAGCGTTTAGGCTTGGGTGGCGTTGATGGCGTGCGTGCTTATCCGGTAGGGGAGGGTAATGGTGACGTTGGTGTCGTCGCACAAGTTGAGCTGCGTTACAAAGTAGGCGATTACACTCCTTATGCTTTTTATGATGTTGGATCCGCCGATATCAATTACCGCCCCTGGGATTTGCCGTCTCATCAGTCGCGCGATATTTCCGGTGCTGGCTTAGGCATTAGAGGAAATTATATGAACTGGTTTGGTAACCTCGCCATTGCTTGGCGTGGTAGTGGTGGTGCCCCTCAGTCCGATTCCGCTAACCACAATTGGAAAATTCTTTTTTCCCTGAATAAGTCATTTTAAGAGTTGATTTATCCGGTTAAGGTCGGGTGGCCCTCTTTGTGGCGAGCCCGACCTTGTTTTTTTAAGTAACTATTAATGAAAGACTTAAGTAATTTTTTATTTTTTAAAAAAAAGGGGGGTATTGTTTGTATTTAAGCACATTCTGGATTGCTTCATTTATAATATCTTTGGTAAAAAGATGTCAGACCTACGGGTTTAATTCACCTCCAATCCTAGAATTATAAATCTTATGATTAAATCGACGTATCGTGTTCTCTACGCTGCTTGCCTCTTCATCGTTGCAGCATGCTTCTCCGTCACCTTGCAAGCGGCAGACTATTACGTCAGCCCAACGGGTAGCGATACAGCTGCAGGCACAGCTACGGCACCATGGAAGACGATTACCCGTGCTCTCACTGGACGTGTGGCGGGTGATGTGATTCGTTTGCAAGCCGGTGCAACTTTCACCGAAAATGTTACGGTCTCCATTAGCGGAAAACTCGGTGCGCCCATTACGATTACTTCTGATGCAGCTAACCCTGCGACTATCAAGCAGGCGGTTTCTACTAAGGATGGTTTGATGATTTACAATGCGGGTTACATCACCCTCAGCAACTTGAAGATTACGGGCGTTGGCCGAAGTCTCACCCAAAAAACTGGCTTAAACATCTATGCTGATAATGGTTCTTATGCTGGAATTACGCTGAGCAATCTTGAGATTTCAGAGTTCTATCGTGGCGTCATTTACATGGGTTACAGTGCATCGACTGCCGCTTATGGTTTTGATGGAATTTTGATGGAAAACTGCTTCGTACACCACAACTTAGACCAAGGTTTATTGACTTGGGCTTCGGTGCGAGGCGCTCTTAAAAATATCACGATTCGTGCCTCGAAGATTAATGATAACTATGGCGATCCTCTTTCTGCAAAAAATTCTGGTAGCGGGGTTACGATGGGTTCCGTGGTTGGTGGTTTAATTGAACGTTGTATTGCTGCGAACAATGGTGGTGCTGGTAATGCTAGCGAAGGTCCAGTCGGCTTTATGGTTTACGATAGCGGTAATGTGACCGTTCAATTCTGCG
>RFOO01000262.1 GCA_009926645.1 bacterium
GTAGTCTGACCCCTTTATTTGCTGTTTATGCGAGGAGGAAGGCGAAGGTGAAGCCGATGATCCAGATGATTACCGAAAAGCCGTAAATCCAGTAAGATATTTTTCGACCACGAATACAGGCGTCGGCTAGTTTCTTATCTGCTGGGCAGGGTAGGTTGCGTGCCCAGTAGAGCCATACTCCACCAACAACCAATAAGAATGCCGATCCAACAAAGACTAGAGGTTTATGTTCGGATATCCAAGTGAGTTGTGGAAAACGATTTAAAGTAGAGGCAAGGGCAGCACCTAAACCAAGTGAGACCAACAGGGCTGGCAGGGCGCAGCAGACGAGAGTCGATATCGAAGTGAACAACGTTAAAAAAGGAACACCCAATGCCTGAACCCATGTCTGAAATCGGTTCATTTTTTAATCTCTTTCAGTTTCGACTGAATCGTCTCAAATGATTCCTTGGGTTGTTTTACTTCGCGTAAATTAAATCCTGCATTCACTACGATTTCCTTAACTTTTTCTTCAGAGAATGACGCTCCGGGCTTTAAGCGGAGTAAAACAGTTTTGGCCGCGAGGTTGACGTAGACGTCCTGGACTTCGGGTAATTTATGAAAAGATTTATCAATATTAGCTGCACAGAAATTACAGACCAATCCATCGACCGTTAACTGCACGACCGTACCACTGCTTTCTGCGGGCGTATTAGTTTGTTCGCCAGATTTGGGTGCTGGCTTATCGCTCAACTTTTTGAGGTATTTCTCGGGATCGGCATCGAAATCTTTACGGCAGTCTTTACAGCACAACTTAATCTCTTGGTTTTGATAAATAAAGACTACTGGTGGGCCCATTTCACCGAGTTTTTCATCGGATACGATACAGCGATCAAGGGGGTAGGGCTTAATGCCTGCATCGGTGGCATAAGTCGTCACCGTGCTGATGACTAAAAAGAAGAGAAAGATGATTTTTTTCATAAATTAGAAGAGCGTGCGGAATCCAGCTTCGGCGTGGTAACCGTGTGTTGAGTGCATCACGCGAAGTTCGAGTAGGTAGTTTTGGTGCATGAGTACGAGTGATGGTCCGTGAGCAAAGCCTACGCCGTCACCGTTTTCATGTTGTACTGTCCAGTAAATCCAAGGGGCCCATTCATCGTATTCGGCGAGATAGGGTGCCCAGCCTCCATGCAGGGTGCTTACCAGACGACTGCCTGTTGGCACAAACACCGCTTGTTCTTGAAGCATAAAATGCCAGCGTCGATTTTCCCAGTCAGCTTGCAGGGAGGCTGTCCCAGCTGTTCCTTCGGCTGATCCACGTCGTCCACGTCCAACCCCGATACTAGCTGCGATATTGGCTTGAGAATCGGGCTCATTCCAGCGTTTTAAAAGTTTACTGAAATGGGCGACCTCGGCTTCGAGGCTTGGGCCTTCACCTGAATTTAGGGAATAGGCGGCAAATCCCACCGAGTAAAAACCAGGAAAACTTCGTCCGATTTCGGTATAGGAAAAAGTATGTCCGTATTCTGCCTTCCAGAAGTTTATGCCTGGAGCCGATACCATTTGTGCCGAACAATCAGGTGCAACGACTCCGATGGTTAATGCTAAGAGAAATAGTCGCACGAATGTAAGTGTAGTGGCAGAGAATGATTAGTAAACCTTCACTATTTGAGCGAACCAACCCACTATATTTGTCTATTCTAAGCAAAATAAAGGGGTCAGACACCACTAGAGTAGTCTGACCCCATTAATGGGGTCAGGCACCATTAAGGTAGTCTGACCCCTTTATT
>RFOO01000263.1 GCA_009926645.1 bacterium
TAAGGCGCCTCGTGCAAATTTATCGAGAGGTATGCACTTGCTGCTCACAACTTTCGCCTCTCGTTTTAATCGATTTAGAGAGGAACATGGACATGTTTTTCAGGGTCGTTATCAGGCCAAGCGAATACCTACAGGTTTTGATGTTTCGCGTGTTATAGACTACGTTCACCTTAATCATGTTCGTAAGGGTATTTGTAAGGTCGAAGATCTATCCAGAAGTCCCCTCAGTAGTGTTTCATTGTTAATGAACCCAGAAAACAGGGGTGTGTTTAAGATTGGGGATGGGTTTAAATTTGTCGGTTATCCTGACGCTATTCAGGGTAGGATTGCCTATTTGGATCACTTAAGAAGAGTGCATCAATTGGATGCCGAATCGAAACACTTTGATTATGATTGGGAGGTCGCTGTCGTCGCCGAAAGAGCTATCCTCAAGAAAAGTCCACACGGATTAGAAAGGCCGTCGGATTTACCCTATGAACAAATTAAAAGATTAGATGACGATTATACAGAAGTGGTTGTTAAGCGGCTGCTACTTGAATACGGAAAAACAGAGCTGGATATAAAACTGGATCAGGGTGTAGCACCTTGGAAAGTTGGTATGGCGATTAAGTTACAGTCTTTAACTACAGCCTCACTTCCCTTTATTTCTCGCAGGCTTAATGCTGGTAGCTCAAGCAATCTTGCACAGCACATTAAAAAGGGGTCAGACACCATTAAGGTAGTCTGACCCCTTTAATGGGGTCAGGCACCATTAGAGTAGTCTGACCCCTTTATTCTAGGGTTTAGATGATATTGTGGGGGCGCCTTAAGCTGGTCTTTTTATAGAGATGGCTCGCTCTATACGAATTGAGAATCCGGAATCAGTTTATCATGTTTATTCTCGTGGTAACTATCGTGAGCCAATTTTTAAAGACTTTCGTACAGCGGAAGTTTTTTTAAAAATATTGGAAGAAACTATTATCCGTACCGATTGGCATGTCTATGCGTTTGCCATAATGCCAAATCATTTTCATTTTGTGGTTAAGGCGCCTCGTGCAAATTTATCGAGAGGTATGCACTTGCTGCTCACAACTTTCGCCTCTCGTTTTAATCGATTTAGAGAGGAACATGGACATGTTTTCATCTTAATCATGTTCGTAAGGGTATTTATAAGGTCGAAGAGCTGTCTGGAAGTCCGCTTAGTAGTGTTTCAATATTGATGAACCCAGATAACAGGAGTGTGTTTAAAATTGTGGATGGGCTCAAATTTTTCGGTTATCCTGATGCTATTCAGGGTAGGATTGCCTATTTGAATCACTTAAGACGTGTGGATCAGACAGATGCCGAATCAAAACACTTTGATTATGATTGGAAGGCCGCGGTCATCGCCGAAAGAGCTGTTCTTAAGAAAAATCCACAGGGATTAGAAAATCCTTCAGATTTGCCTTATGAACAAATTGTAAGATTGGATGACGATTATACAGAAATGGTTGTTAAGCGTTTGCTGCTTAAATACGGAAAAACTGAGTTGGATATAAAGCTGGATCAGGGTTTAGTACCTTGGAAAGTTAGTATGGCGATTAACTTACAGGCTTTAACTACAGCTTCGCTTCCCTTTATCGCTCGTAGGCTTAATGCTGGCAGCTCAAGCAATCTTGCACAGCACATAAAAAGGGGTCAGACACCATTAGAGTAGTCTGACCCCATTAATGGGGTCAGGCACCATTAAGGTAGTCTGACCCCTTTATTTGGGTTGGCGGTTGAAAATGTATGAAAACAGGGATTAA
>RFOO01000264.1 GCA_009926645.1 bacterium
GAGTCTTCGTCTTCGAGAACGAAGTCGGGCTGATCGCCTGAATCGATTTTACGCAAATCTTTGACAATGACAGTCATTTTCCCGTCGACCATTCGCTTAATGGAAATATCGGAACGTCGTCCACGTGGCAAAATCCCCCCAGCCATAGAAATCGCTCGCCCCAATGTCAGCGTCTCCTCGGGTGGCACAGAGACGGGGCCAGGCTTTCCAACGTATCCTGAAATGTAAATACGTCTCTCGGCGTAACTGGAAATAGAAATAATTACCTGCGGCTGTTTAAAATAGCGCTTAAACTCTTTGGCTAAGGCTTCTTGAGCCTCTGTGATCGTTAAGCCCGAAACGGGTACGAGTTTTTTAAGAAAAGGCACATCGACAGTTCCATCAGGATTAATACGACGCTCGATGCCTGTGTCAGGCTCGCCAATGACAATGATTCGGATAAAGTCTCGTGGACGTAAACGATAGGAGCTTTTTGTTTTTAAAAGTGCTTCATCATCGGCACTAAGCATTCCCTCTTTTGCAGACGACGAGGCTTCCTCTCTGGACTTCTTGGCACGACTCTCGGCACCCCCCGAAGGAACTGCCTCACCCTCCCCACCTAACTCGAGTACTTCAGCAAAAGCGTTTGAAAAACAGAGCAAAAACAACGCGAGACAAGGCACAACCAAACGTCGATTCTTCGAAAAGAATGGATTAAGATAGTTGCGCATTTTCAAAAGCATTAATGTAAGAAAAAATAGCCTCTTGGCAAAGGTTTAGCTATTTTAATATTTAAATGCCGCCGAAAGATTCACCGCATTAGTGTTAAAATCAGGAGAAGAATTGCCCGAATTAGTCTGCGTCAAACTATACCCACCATTCAGTGATAAATAGGAATTATAACGGTAATTGACTCCGAGATTAAAACTCGTGGATCCGGCCTTAGTGGTGCTCAAGGTATTATCCGTTTTTGCGAGAGCTAAGTTAAAGGCTGTCTTATCAGAATAGGCATAACTCGCTCCATAAGCGTAGGTATTTCCAATAGACTCGGAACCCGTGCTAGTCGGACCCGCGGATCGACCCAAGGAGAGAAAATGCGTCACCTTCTCAGTGAAATTGTGATTGAGGCTGATTGAATAAGATAAACCACTGCGACTGGGATTATTGTCTAACTGCGACTGATAATAGCCAACTTGAGTTGAGGTGGTTAATTTACCCGAACTGGTTAAGGCTCCTGCCAAAGTTAATCCTAAGAAATTTTTGGTAAGTTTTTTATTCACCAAGGCGGGTTGAGCCTGAGGAACGCCATTAATGGTTTTAAAGTAAGGCGCGGGAGAGTAATCGGTGGTATCATACTGATACTTTAAGCCAGCAGTGACATTGTCCCCTGGAAAACGATACACCAAACCTACTGGAACTGAGGTCGTATTCAGTTCGGTTAAATTATTTGTATTATAGGCAACCGTAGTGGTTGGACCCGAGACCGTGGTCGCTTTTACAGGGTTAAGATAGGCGTTACTGGAATTCGTCACGCCTAGACTTATTTGAGTTTTTTCGCTTAATTTATAAGAAGCCTGTATCCCGTGATTGTAATTTCCCGTCCTGACTAATGTCGAAAAAACCGTAGAAGAGACCCCCGTTGCCGCCAATTCATCATTGCGGGCACTTTCACTATACGACGAATTGATTGAGACACTAAGTGGCCCGCCACCGTTATACTCTATTTTACCGCCAATGGCGTCCTGTCCATTATCCAAATGCTTAAGGGAACT
>RFOO01000265.1 GCA_009926645.1 bacterium
CATCACCAAAGCCAACATCACGGCTATCACTGGCATTACGGCAAACAATAAACCTTACGATCAAACCGATGCAGCGACGTTAGTAACTTCTGGTGCTGGCTTCACGGGCAAGATTAGTGGTGACGTTTTAACAGTGGCTACGGCTACTGGTAATTTTGATACGCCTAATGTCGGAGTAGGGAAGACCGTTAACATCACTGGGTTGTCATTAGGGGGTGCAGATGTGGGTAATTACAATCTAACGAACACGACCGCGACGACCACTGCGAATATTACGGCCGCACTTATTTCAGCAATCACTGGTATAACCGCTGATAATAAAGTTTATAATGCTTCGACTAATGCCACTTTAGTGACCACGGGTGGTGGAATTGGGTTCACAGGAATTTTATCAGGTGATGTTTTAACGGTGGCTACAGCCACGGGTAATTTCACAGATAAAAATGTGGGTAATGGAAAAACAGTAAATATTACTGGGCTAACTCTGGGCGGGGCGAGTGCAGGAAATTACACGTTGTCTACTAATACCGCCACAACTACCGCTGATATCACAAAAGCAGATATCGCAGCGATTACAGGCATCACCGCCAATAACAAGACTTACGATGGTAACACGGATGCAACCTTGGTGACTACGGGTGCAGCGTTTACGGGTAAGTACAGTGGCGATAGCTTAAGTGTCGGATCATCGACGGGTACGTTTGACACGAAGGATGTTGGCGTGGGTAAGACCGTCAGCATCACAGGCCTGACCTTAGCGGGTACCGATGCCGGCAATTACAACTTGGTGGACACGACAGCGACGACCACTGCGAATATCACTAAGGCATCGATTACGGCGATTACAGGTATCACCGCTAACGATAAAGTTTATGATTCTACGCGCGATGCGACACTGGATACTTCCACGCCTGGTTTCACTGGTATCATTTCTGGAGATACACTAACCGTAGCCACGGCGACGGGATTGTTTGATACGAAGAATGTCGGTACAGGTAAGACGGTGAATATTTCTGGGCTTACCCTTGGTGGTGCATCAGTAGGTAATTATACGCTGACTAATAATACTGCAACGACGACGGCAAGTATCACGAAGGCGGACATTAGTTCGATTTCAGGTATTACAGCGAATAATAAACCCTATGACGGCAATACAGCGGCTACTTTAGTGACATCGAGTGCGGTCTTTAATGGTAAATTTAGTGGCGACATTTTGAGCGTCGGATCTGCTACAGGCACCTTTGACACCAAAGATGCAGCGACGGGTAAGACTGTGGATATTACTGGATTAACATTAGCGGGAACTGATGCAGGAAACTATAATCTGCTTTCAACCGTAGCGTCTACGACGGCAGACATCACTCAGCTCTCCTTGTTAGTGGAAGCCAAGAGTACGACGAAGGTGTATGATGGATTGGCTTATAGTGGAGGAGCGGGTCTTAATTATAGTGGCTTCCTGGCTGGTGAAGATGAGAGCGTTTTGGTTGGTCCAGTGGTTTATGGTGGCACGAGCCAAGGTGCTATCGCCACGGGCTTATACTCCATTATCCCTTCTGGTTTGACCGCTACCAACTACGCTATCACTTACCTCAATGGGCAGCTCTATGTTTATGAAGGACCGCCAGTGATTGAGACACCGGTTGATCCGAATAATTTTGTTAGGCCGGCCAATCTGTTGCAGATTGAAGAGCCCGCCGTTTTCGGTGCTACGCAAATGACCCAGCCTGAATTCTTTGAGTATTTTGGTG
>RFOO01000266.1 GCA_009926645.1 bacterium
ATCGTGGATTGGCCAAGACAAGAAGCGGCAGGCTTAAAAGATACATTCCACAATGCTTGGGGTGTTTGTGATGAAGATTCTTTCCAGTGGTCTTTAGGTGAGGCGGATAAGGCCTATGCTCAGGGTAAGCCTTTCCATCACTTTATCATGTCTACCTCTAACCACCGACCTTACACTTGGCCGGCGGGTAAAATTAACCCACAGTTAACTGGTCGAGACGGTGGAGTAGCTTATACGGATTTTGCTATCGGAGCTTTTTTAAAAGCAGCCCAATCCAAGCCCTGGTTTAAAGATACAATTTTTGTCATTGTGGCCGATCACTGTGCTTCCGTGGCGGGTAAGCGTGAGTTGGAAATCCGAAAATACGAAATCCCTCTCTTTATTTGGTCACCCGCTAATATCCCCGCTCGACAAGTTGATACCATGATGGGCCAAATCGATCTTGTTCCCACTTTATTGGGATTAATGAATTTTAACTATCTTTCCAATTTTGTCGGGGATGATGTCTTTAAACCTGGTTATCGCCCGCGTGTCTTTATCAGTAATTATCAAAAGGTTGCCGTGCTGCAAGAGAATGGGCTTCTCACCGTTTTGAAACCCGTTCGTCAAGCGGTACAATATCAGGCGGATTTTAAAACCGGTGCACTCACTCCTCTAAAGCAGATCAATCAAGAGGCGGTTGATGAGGCTTTGCTTTATTATCAAGGAACGGACGAATTATTCCATAATGATGGACTCAAAAACCCCATCCGTTGATTCACCATCACTCCTCTGGCCCGTCTTAGCTGTCTTGGCCGTTCCTCTCTATTTTGGATTTTCTTTTACGGGTGGAGAACGCCTTGATTTGTGGTTTCAGAATTTTTTCTGGTTGGGTAATTCTTGGATTATTCCTCACGACAGTTTTTGGGGTAATGTTTTGGCTTACGATGGAATCAAGGCCTGCTTAATTCTTTTTGCTCTAATTTTAATTTTTGTCGCTCTCTGGCCGGCACGAGCTCCGCAATGGCTAAACCGTCGAAAGGCTCTCTATATCATTGCATGCATGGCACTGGTGTCGATTGTTTCGACGCAGTTGCGAGCCGTCAGTGGCATGACAACTCCTTCAGATACCGTCCTCTACGGTGGCCAATACCCTCACTTGCTTTTGTTTGATCTCAAGCCTGCAGGATACCCTAGCCGTGCATTTCCCGCGGGACACGCGAGTGGAGGTTTTGCTTTAATTTGTCTTTATTGGGCTTGGGCTAACCAGCCCTATCGCCGGTGGGGTTTGGTCATCGGTTTGGGACTCGGAAGTTGGATGGGCTTATACCAAATCGCACGAGGTGAGCACTTTCTATCGCACACTCTCGCCACGGCCGCATTGGCATGGCTCATCTGCACCATTTTGGCGCGGTGGATTAAACCGACAGCCTAGTCAGCTTAGTTCGTGGTCCAGTTTACGATATTGTCGGCACGGAAATAAGTGCCACCAGCGTCATCGTCCTGGAAGTAATCCGAGGAAACCTGTCCAGTCTTGGGGGTCTTGGTAGGGCTATCCCAATAATCGGAAAAACCAGGAGGGGTCTCGGCTGTCGCAGGTTCGGCGTAATTAATGCCACAACTGACAATAAGGAAGCCGGGAGCTGTCCAATCGCCATAGGGAGCATTAAAAGTACCAGTGGCAGAAATAGCATTCGCACTGACGATGCGGTAGCGGTAGTCGTAAGCATTTCCCCATGGGTCGCGAAATTCGTAAGCACCGAGATT
>RFOO01000267.1 GCA_009926645.1 bacterium
TTAGGAAGCGGGTTCTGCTTCAATTATTCCCGAGGGTGTCGCAATGGCATGAACTTTTTTGTCATGTGCTTCATGGGGAATCGATGGCACGAGTTGAAAATTGTGGGCATAACCTAAGCAAAAAGCATCGCTTTTGATTTCCGCGAGCAAGCGGTCGTAAAACCCAGAGCCGTGACCCAGTCTATTTCCCTGTCGATCAAAAGCGATTCCAGGAACCAAAAAGAAATCAACCCTTAGGGGGCTCACTCTCGCTGCGGTTTCACTAGGTTCAAAAATACCCAAAGGCGACAGAGTCAGTTTGCTTAAATCATCGACCACATGAAGGGAAGGTTGATGATTTGGGTTAACTCGGGGTAGCAATAATTTTTTCCCAGACTGAAGTGTGGCAATCAGTAATGATTGAGTGGGGAGTTCTCCAGCAAAAGAAGCATAGAGACAAACGGTTTGGCTATTTTTCCAGGCAGGCAGGGAAAGAACCAGAGGCAAAATCTTTTTTGCTTCATTTTCCTGCTGATCTTTGGTTAGAGAATCGCGACGATTTTTTAAAGCACTACGCAAATGGGCTTTGGCGTCGCGCACATTCATATTTTTAAAAAACTCGATTTAAAGTTAGAGTCAATAAGACCAGCGGTAGGTAGATAATTGAGGCGATGAAAAAAGGTTTAGCAGTGGAGGCTCGTTTAGCGGGGAGAGCAAAGTCGAGGCTGAGTTTAAAAAACCAAACTCCGGCAAGAAAAGAGATCCAGACATAGGGGCTGGTCCAGCGGGGAAATTCGGTGGCAATCATGCCAGCCACAAAAAGCATGGGGATGATAAAGATTAAAGCCCAGCGTGCGGCAGATTTACCTGAAGGGTCTTCGACCGTTGCGACTTTGAATCCGCCCCGAGCGTAATCCTCTCGGCACATCACGGCTAATGCCATGAAATGAGGAACTTGCCAGAAAAACAGGAGTGCAAAAAGTAACCATCCCATCCGGTCAATGGCGCCCAGTTTAGCCGCTGTTCCAATAATCGGTGGAATCGCTCCTGGAAGCGAGCCGACTAAAGTACACCAAGATGTGCGGGTTTTGAGTGGAGTGTATAAAAAGAGATATGAAATGGCGGTGGCCGCAGTTAATTGTCCTGCCAAGGGGTTGGCTCCATACCAGACGAGAGTAATTCCTAAACAGAGGAGGATGGTGCCGAAAAAGAGGGAATAATGGGGGGAGATAAGTCCAGCAGGGATGGGACGGTTTTTGGTGCGTTCCATTTTCGCATCGGCTCGATCTTCCATCCACATATTCAATGCCCCACAAGCGCCAGCAGCGAGGGCAGTACCAACCGCGAGCGAGACTAAAACTTTTCCGTCGGTTGGGGCCTGTGGATTGCTACAAAAATAGCCTGCCAAAGCCGTCAGCACCGAGAGAAAAGACAAGCGTGGCTTAGTCAGTTCCCAAAAGGCGGCTGGAAGAGATCCGGCGGGCGTACTCATGCAATGATTGGTGGCGACTTTCTTGACTGGGTTAAAGTTTATTCGCTCGGTGAACGAGAGCTACGTGAGCACAGAGTGTCGAAAAGAGTGCTGCTCCAACCACAAGGTGAATTGTTCGGACGTGGGGATTAAGGGGTAATTGAATGCTTAAGATGCCCAAGGTAATTTGAAAAAGAATGAGTAGGCAAAGAGGAAGCCAACGTAAAAGGGGGCGACTTCCGCTAAAAGAAAAAATGAGGATGGCCAAGGCGCCGAGAATGGCTCCTCCGCGGTG
>RFOO01000268.1 GCA_009926645.1 bacterium
TCACAGGCATGAAGAAAAAGACGTTTAAATCCACGGGCTGACCCTAAGTTTTTGTTAAAATCAAAATCACCATAAGTGCGATCACCCAAAATGGGGTGTCCATGCTTAGCCGTCTGCACTCGCAACTGATGAGTTCGCCCTGTGCGAGGCTCAAGTTGCAGAAGTGACAAAGGAAGCCCTCCCTCCGCCGCACGTTCCCAACGATAAAGGGTTATCGCGGGCGGGCCACCAGCCGACTTAACCGCAGAACGAACGCCTGCCTCAGGTCCCTTCGACTTCGTTAAGACATCTTGCCATGTCCCACGAGGGGTTCGCAATCCACGACCACGAACCACCGCTAGATAACGCTTCGCCACTTGGTGCTGGGCAAACAGCTTTTTCACTTTGTCCGCCAGCGACGCCTCTAAACACAAAAGTAAAACCCCGCTGGTGGGTGAATCGAGTCGGTTTAAGAGATAAACCCGTCGAATTCCCCCTGCCCCATCGCGAACATGAAAAGCCTCCTCCTCCATCGAGTAGTTGCCATGAATGAGAACCGCATCGCCTTCGCTTTTTTCTCCAGGGTTAGGATGAGCCATTACACCAGCGGGCTTTTCCACAGCGAGCAAGCCCAAGGGATGCTGGGCGAGAACGCGCACACCGCGGGAAAAAGGAATCCAATCCAGTGAGTCCATTTATAAGTAATGAAAATTAATAATAACGATATCTTCTTCCCCGAACAGGGCGACCATATCCTCACGCCAGGCATCAAACGGCGCAGGGGCTTGGACGGCGTCTTTACAGGCCAAAGCCAAAATTTGTGGCACCTCACTCCGCAAAATCTGAGCCTCCACCAACCACCAACTCGACTGAATGGCTTCCATCATGCGCTGGGTATAATCACCGTAGTTGCTAAAACGCGCCGAGATGGCAACGGCACCCGCACGATTCACGCCGACATTGTTGCGTAAAAGCAAACCAGTCGTGCCCATGGGAACAACTGCGCGCGGACGTTGCTCAGGAGACGGATCTACTGATTTTTTTTCAGAGACAGAAACCGCATCTTTTTTGGGCAAAGACCCAACTTTAGCCGAAGCGGTTCCCGCTTCACCCTCGCGACTCGAAGCCTCACTCATCGAAATGGGTCGTGGCATCGCCTGTACAACCTTGAACTGATTTTCATCCTGACCCGTTGACCGAGGGGTCACCGATGCTGTTTTAACTTTTTCGGGAACCGGCTGAGCCGCGGTTTGATTTTGAGCTGCAATCAAAGGGGTTACCGTGGGTGCTTGCTTATTTGCCACGGTATTAGCCTCAGCTAAGCGCATCGAAGGTGGTAACCGATTCTCAGGAATGGCCACTGGCTTCACTAAGACTTCGACCGGTTTCGTTAAGTTAACTTTGACCGCTAAAACCGACGGTAAAAAGAGATACATCAGTCCATGAACCAGCAACGTGATAAGGAATGCACCCCACACTGCTCGCCGGTCGATGTCATGATTCGTCCACACAGGAGAAAACCCTATCGAGGTGCGCTACAACTTCAAGAAGGACTGTTCATTAAGCCGTCAAGCGCTGCCATAAACCCAACCCACGCAAGCGTTCTTGGATATATTCTACGGGTAAACCCATAATCGTCGAAAGAGGTTCCTGATAAGCTTCAATAATCATCTCTTTACCCTCCTGAATTCCATAAGCACCCGCTTTATCGAGTGTATTCACGAGAGATTGATAACGAGTTATGGTTTCCTCAGAAAGATTTTT
>RFOO01000269.1 GCA_009926645.1 bacterium
CCAGCGGCGCGATAAGACTTTACCAAGTGCTTACTGGGTCATCCTCCAGTGGGTCGACAACCGTGACACGCAGGTCGTTTTTATGCTGTCTGATTTGATTCATCATTTCATCCACTAAAAGCGTCCGATTACACTCTTTGCTAAGATGACCTAAAAAGAGTTCACTGGTTCTCCATTCACGTAAACTTAGAAGAAGTTGGCAAGCATCGTGGTTGGATAAGTGTCCGTGTTTACCACGAATTCTTTGTTTGAGATGTAAGGGGCGTTTTGAGAGGTCCAACATTTCATCATCATAATTGGATTCCAGTACGAGAATATCAGCTTGAGCGCAGTGATAGCGAACTACTTCTGTCGCATGACCTAAATCCGTGAGCCAAGTGATGCGTTTAGAGGGTTGTCCATCGCTTGGCGGGCAGTCGATGGCGAAGCCCACAGGGTCAGCGGCATCGTGGGGAATGGGAATCGAGGTGATGTGAACACCACGAAAATCAAATGTCTCTCCTGTTTCAAAGAGTTGCCAGTTTGGACGAAGTTTAAGAGTGGACTGTATCCGACGTGCGGTTTCGCGATTAGCAAAAACTTTGAGCTGAGGGTTTTGTCGAAGTAATGAGGCTAGACCGATGCAATGATCACTGTGTTCGTGTGTGATGAGAACGGCATCGATGGCGGGTGCAGAAAATCCTAGTTTATGCAAAGACGATTCGAGACGAGGACCAGGAAAGCCCGCATCAAGCATAATTCTTAGTCCATTAGATTCAATAATTGAGCAATTCCCTGAGCTGCTGGTGCCAAGTATGTGAAAAGCCAATGCCATAGGGATGGGGTGGATGCAAACACGCTTGGGCTAACCTTCAAGCCACCTTTCTTGGTCTTTTCCGCTTGTGGCTATCGAATGTCTCACGGATAATAATTTCCCGTTATGCATTCCTTCCCGCGCGTCATTTGTATCATTATGGGCGGAGGCCGAGGTTCGCGGCTTTATCCCTTAACCAAAGACCGCTGTAAGCCCGCAGTGCCTCTTGCTGGCAATTATCGGTTAGTCGATATTCCAATCAGCAACTGCCTTAACTCGGGCTTTAATGAAATTTTCGTGCTGACTCAGTTTAATACTGCCTCTCTTCACAAACACATTCAGCAAACTTACAAGTTCGATGGTTTTGGTGGTGGATTCGTTGATATTTTGGCTGCAGAGCAGAGAGGTGACAGTGAGGCGTGGTATCAAGGCACAGCCGATGCCGTTCGGCAGAATCTTCATCACTATAATTTAAAAGATGAAGATTTGGTTTTAATCTTGTCTGGTGATCAACTCTACCGACTCGATTTTGCTGAAATTGCACGGCAGCACCTTGAAACGGGGTCAGATGTCACTATTGCCGCCAAAGCAATGCCTGCAGACCAAGTTTCAGCGTTGGGTGTGATGCGCGTCAATGAAGATTTGCTGGTCACTCAATTTGTTGAAAAACCCAAAGACCCCGCGGTGATTCAAACCTTAGTTTTAGGTGGCTCTGCTCGGGCGAAACTCGCCGATCAATCCGATAAGCCCTACTGCCTCGCTTCGATGGGAATTTATCTTTTCTCGGGTAAAGTCATGCGTGAGGCTTTGGCTGATCCGACCCAAACTGATTTCGGAAAAGAAGTTATCCCAGGTTTATTGGGTAAGAAGCGACTCTCTGGGTTTGTCTTCGATGGTTACTGGGAAGATATTGGCACCGTCGGTTCCTTCTGGGAATGCAATTTAAC
>RFOO01000270.1 GCA_009926645.1 bacterium
TATCTTGCTTTAGGGTTTATGGTTATAGCTGCAATATTCTTAAATATTTGGATTAAATCAATTTATGTGAATAATCTTGGGGAAGTTGTAGAGCTTCATTTGTGGTCAAATATAAAATCTTATCTCAATCCACGCACCTATCTACAATTCGATGACTCTTATGGAATGATTGCGCCTCAAGGATTTAACTTTATAAATCTATTTTTAATTTTTTTCTTAGTAAAAAGTGGTTGGCATCGATTTAATCTAATTTTGAAATTTCATGCGTGGATAGCGCTGGCAATTAGTTTGCCACTTTTTATTGCTTTCTGCGCAACTAATGAGCTGCGAAATCTAAGTTTTCTCTATGTTACTTTAGTCTTTCTCATTGCCTATTGTATTGAGTCTTTTCAGGAACATTCAGTGCATGAACCTTTAAAATCTAAAAATTTTAACATTTAGATTTTGTTTCACACCGATTCTTCCCATGCCCCGTATCTACCTCTCAGCCCCTGACATCGGCGAAGCCGAGCGTAACTTTGTACTCGAAGCTTTTGCCACTAATTGGGTTGCCCCTGTTGGGCCTCATATTGATGCCTTCGAGAAAGAATTTGCTCAAGCGGTTGGCGCACCCCATGCCGTAGCGCTTTCTTCGGGTACCGCTGCGCTACACCTCGCCCTTCGTCTCGCAGGCGTTGGCACAGGCGATGAAGTACTATGCTCTTCGCTCACCTTTATCGCCTCGGCTTCACCGATTACTTATTTGGGGGCAAAGCCTGTCTTCATCGATTCAGAGGAACAGAGTTGGAATATGGATCCGGTGCTGGCCTGCGAAGTCATTGAGAAAAAAGTTAAAGCAGGGAAAGCCCCGAAGGCGTTGGTTTTGGTTCACCTCTATGGCCAGTCGGCTGACATCAACCCGATTAAAGCCTGCTGCGAAAAATATGGGGTTAAGTTTATTGAAGATGCAGCGGAAGCCTTGGGCACTACCTATCATCATACTTCTCCAGGGTCTCATGGATTGGCCGGCATTCACTCTTTCAACGGAAATAAAATTATTACTACCTCGGGTGGAGGCATGCTGGTAACGCCCGATGCGGAGTTAGCTAAGCAAGCCCGTTATTTGGCGACGCAAGCGCGCGACCCCGCTCCGCACTACCAGCACTCAACCATTGGCTACAATTATCGTTTAAGTAATGTTTGTGCGGGAATTGGACGCGGCCAGTTGAGTCAATTGGCTAAAAAAGTGGCACGCCGTCGTGGGCATTTCGATGCTTATGCTCGAGCGTTTAAAAATCTACCTGGAGTGGTAATGCAGCCTGAAGCTCCTTGGGGCAAATCGACCCGCTGGTTAACTTGTCTAACCATTGACCCTAAGAAAGCTGGGGTGTCGCGAGAGGATTTGCGATTAGCTTTAGAGAGTGCAGGAATTGAATCTCGGCCGCTATGGAAGCCGATGCATTTACAGCCTGTCTTTGCGCAGGCTGAATATCATGGTCGTGGGGTGGGAGATAAGCTGTTTGAAACAGGATTATGCCTTCCCTCGGGATCCGGCATGACCGATGCCGAACGCAGCGAAGTTATCGACTGTGTGCTAAAATTGTTTCCCTAAAAAAACCGTCTCTTTACTGAAAACAAGAACCGCCCTTAGTGGCGGTTTTTTTGTGCCCGGAAAATAAAATCAACTAACCAGGGAGCGAGTTTTCTGTCGAAAAGGACGTTCAATCAACTTATA
>RFOO01000028.1 GCA_009926645.1 bacterium
ATTGATCTATCCAATGTTCCCGGTCATGGCATTAGGGGTATCGTGCACGGAAGTTTATGGAAGGTCGGGTCAAAGGAGTTTACCAGCGGAGATGGCTTAAAAGATAACCCCATCCCGAGTGGCTCGATTGTGAGCGAAGTTTGGGCATCCAATGGTTCTACTTTTGTCCGTATTACCCTCATTGATGAAATCCGAAGCGAAAGTGCTCCTACCCTAAAAACGCTTCATCAAATGAACATCCAGACGATGATGCTCACTGGTGACCATGAGGGTGCCGCCACGGTGGCCGCAACGAAAGTCGGCGTACAAAGTTACGCTTCATCGCAAACACCTGAGGCCAAGATGCTCACGATTCGAAAAATCTCCGCCCAAGGTCACATCGTAGCCATGGTTGGTGATGGTGTAAACGATGCGCCAAGCTTAGCTGCGGCTGATGTGGCTATTGCGATGGGCGGACGTGGAAGCGATGCCGCCCTCGAATCCAGCGATGTCGTCCTAACCGAAGATAAAATCAGCAAACTTCTGGGTGCGATTGAACTCAGTAAAGCCTCTCGCGCAGCGATCTGGTTTAATGTCATCGTATCCATTAGTGCAGCCCTCGGCATGGCTTTGGTCGCTGTCTTTAAAGGAGTGCCTCTCAGTGTTGGAGTTCTTGTTCATGAAGGAAGCACGGTCATCGTCTGCCTCAATGGACTTCGATTACTGGCCCACCGAGCACGCAGACCCCACACCCCCTCTTGAGCAAAAAGCTAAGAGGCTAGAGTGCGGAATCTGGCTCGTTGTGATTAGCGCAACTCGCGACCAGCCCCATCGAAAAGTTTGAAGGCTTCGATGCTGCAACTAGAGTCAGGCTTAGTCCCCAAGCGGACATTACAAGACTTCATGAGATCGCGGAAATAATCTCGGTCTTCCTTGATAATTCGGTCCAAATTAATCGGGTGAAGGAGAATATTAATTTCAATCTCCTTGTCGGGACTGGTTGATTGGCGAAGACGGCGAATAACACTAAGCAACTTGCGCTGGATTTCGACCGACACGGTTCGAGGATTCTTCACAATACCTCGACCCTGACAATGCGGGCAGGCGGTATACATTGAAGTGGTATTCGACTCGGTATGCCGCTGACGCGTCATCTGTAAAACTCCCAATTGCGAAATGGGAAGAATCTGATGTTTCGCCCGATCACCCTCCATCTTTTCGCGCAATGTATCGTAAACTTTTTTACGATCCTTGGGGTTTTTCATATCGATGGTATCAATCATGATTAACCCACCTAGATTGCGAAGTTGAATTTGCCGGGCCGCCTCGGTCACCGCCTCGATATTGGCCTGCACGATATAATCTTTACCATCTTTGGTTGCCCCACGGTGTGAGCCAGTATTGACGTCAATGGCGGTCAGAGCCTCAGTCTCATCAATGACAATTTCGCCACCACTGGGCAAAGGCACTCGGCGTTGGAATAATTGCTCAATCTGACGTTCAATATTATATCGCTCAAAAACGGGAATGGGATCGCGATAGAGTTCAACGCGCGAGCGAGAGCGCGGAGAGATTTCTCCAACTAAATCCTGCACGACTTTAAAATCCTCGGGGTTATCCACTAAAATTCGGTCAACCTCCTCGGTTAAGAAGTCACGCACCGTTCGTTCAATCAGAGCAGGCTCACTGTAAAGTAAGACAGGCTTACGATCCGGTTGATTAATTTTCTCAACGATACCCTGCCAGCGACGAAGCAGCATATGCAAATCGCGCACAAACCAGCGTGCCTGCTTCCCTTCCCCCGCCGTACGAATAATAACCCCCATTCCTTCGGGAATGGTCAGCGAACGAAGAATGTCCTTAAGCCGATCACGTTCGGCGTTATCTTCAATTTTTCGTGAAACACCACAAGCACCACTAAAGGGCATGAGTACAAGATAGCGACCCGGCAAAGCAATGTTGGTCGTCGATCGCGGACCCTTCGAACCAATTTGGTCTTTCACTACCTGAATGACAATATCTGAACCCGCAGGGAAAAGTTGAGGGATATCTTTCGCTTGGTAGCGTGCCTTGCGCTGCTTCTGTTCAGCCGATTCATTATCACGGATAAATTCAACTTGCGAGTCGTTCGCCGCTGGCAACATATCCCAATAGTGCAAGAAAGCATTCTTTGATTGACCGATATCCACGAAAGCAGCTTTCAATCCTGCCTCTAAATTTTGGACGCGACCCTTGAAGATTGAGCCGACCATTCGACTCTCTCCTGCGTGTTCAATTTCAAATTTTTCTAAAACCCCATTGGTCAAAAGTGCGACCCGTTTTTCCAACGTTTCGGAGTTAATAACCAACTCGCGATATTGATCGCGATCTTTCGAGAAGTGCTTCACCACACGTTGCAAGAGGGGTAACTCTTTGCGACGGCGAGCCGCTTCTTCGGCTAATTTCTTTTGATTCACTCCCGCTGAAGAATCAGTGTTTTCTTCAGGAAGGTCATCAAGAGGTTCTTCAGATTCGTTTATGTCAGACATTTTCGGTTAGGCGTTAAAAGCCGCAGCCGAAGAGCCTTTGAGTTGGCCGTCATCAACCGAGTGTCGATGAATGCTTTGGACTAATCCAAGAAGCAGAAAACAGCTAAGCACAAAGGACCCCCCGTAACTGAGGAAAGGTAGTGGAACGCCCGTAACGGGCATTAAATCGATGTTCATCCCAATATTAATTAAAACGTGAGTACCTAACACCACGGCTGTACCCACGGCTAACAAGGAACCAAATCGATCCGCAGCTTTAGCCGCGGTACGAAAGATTCGCCAAAACAAAAGAGCAAAACTGCCAATAACCAAAGAGCCCCCGACGAATCCAATCTCTTCGGCCATTCCTGAAAAAAGAAAGTCATTGTGAGCTGCAGCTTCGGGCAAGTAACCAAACTTAGCTTGCGTTCCCATTCCCACTCCCTGACCGCTAAGGCCCCCACGCCCGACTGCGATGACCGCTTGACGGACATTCCATGTCGATCCCAACCCGCGAGGGTCAATCACGGAAGGTGCAATAAAAGATAACAAACGCTCGCGCTGATAGTCCTTAAGCAAGAAAAACCACGATTGCTCCTCGTATTTACCACGTACGGCCTTGGCTGGGTTCCGGTCATCAGGATTTTCCTTGGAGTAATTCGAAACCATCGAGGCGTAAGAAACTAAATCGGCTGCAACCACAGCAGATAAAATGAGAGTGCTGACACCTGCTACCCAAAAAAACCTGAGACTCAGGCCGGCAACATAAAGCAAGGCAAATGACAGCGGAAGGTAGATAAGAGCAGAACCTAAGTCAGGTTGCACAAAAATCAAGAAAAAGGGCACCATTGCTGAAGCCATCACCTTCAATGCCGTAAACCAGGTAGCACGAAATGAGCCGACCGAATGCAACGCCAAGAGGTGGGCGATAAAAACCAGAGTGGTTACTTTGGCAAACTCCGAGGGTTGAACAGAGAAAGGACCGAAATCCATCCACCTCCGCGCGCCGTAAACTCCACGAATGAAATTTCCAATGTCGACCTTGGCCAAGGCACAAAGAGAGACTGGCAAAAGCAAGAGGATGCCGATAATAAAAATCCGCCGAGCATGGACTCGCAAGATACGATAATCTAAAGAAGATAACCCCCAATAAGCCACCCATCCAATTCCTAAAAAAATCAACTGCGATTCGGCATAATTAGACTGACGATAACTTCCCGCCGAGTTAATCGCTACCACCCCCAGAGAACTAAGGAAAAAGATAATCAAAACCTGCGTCCAATCCGTTCGCCATGAAAAGTTAGCGAATTTGTCCCACCAAGCAGAGGCTTGGGAATTTGACTCTTTTATCATAGGGGACATGGTGTAAAGAAATGGCTAAAAACTTAATGTGCAAGGCAAACTCTGGAAAGGGCTTGCGAGTAAAGTCGATAAAATGCAAGGGTTCTTAATCTAAAATCATCACTTAACGAAAACTTCCGTGGCTGTTTCATCCGACCTCAGTATCCTTGCCTCTGTCGCCTTCTCCTCTGGAGCGATTGTGGCCTACGCGGTCGCAAAGTGGCGCGAGTCAACCCTTGGGGATTTACGCGAGGCACGTTTAAAAAATGAAATTGAGCTCGCCCGTCGTGCTGCCTCCGTTGAAGCAGCCGAAGTCCAAGCCCAAGCCCACGATGCCAATCGTGAAGCTCACCGCTTACTAGCCGCCGCTAAAGTTGAAGTGGCTGCATTACAGGAATTAAAATCTGCGAATGAAAGACAGCGAGATTTTCTCCAACAAGAGTTACTTCGTCTCTCTGGCATCAAACCCGAAGAGGCTAAACAAAAAGTCTTAGAATTTCTGCAAAAAAATTATGAAACGGAAGCGAGGACTCTAAGACACGAAAAACTCGATCAAACCGAACAGGAAGTCGCCGATGAAGCTCGACGTATACTTCTTTCAACGATGCAACGCCTCACCACCCAAACTTCACAAGAGGCAACCGCTGTTTCAGTAGAAATTCCTTCGGAGGAAATGAAAGGGCGCTTAATCGGTCGAGAGGGGCGAAATATTCGTAGTTTTGAGCAAGCGACTGGCACCACGCTAATGATTGATGAAACTCCAGGCATCGTGGTGATTTCTTGCTTCGACCCCGTCCGCCGTGAAATCGCTAAAATCGCCTTACAAAACATCGTTAAAGACGGTCGGGTCACCCCCACGCTTATCGAGGATTTAACGCGAGTTGCCACCGAGGAAATGAATCGACGCACGCAGCGATTAGGACGCGATGCAGTGAGAGATTTAGGCTTGGCCCCAATGGATCCACGAGTCGAAGAATTATTGGGACGCCTGCACTTCCGTCTTTCGGCTAACCAAAACACTCTCGCACACTCCATCGAGTGCGCACAACTTTGTGCGATGCTGGCTTCGGAAATCGGCATCGATCCTGTCCCCGCTAAGAGAGCAGGTCTTTTACATGACTTAGGTAAAGCCATCGATGCCGAACGTGGAAATAGTCACGCCCTAGTAGGAGCCCAACTTCTCCGTCGTGTGGGAGAAGACGCTCGAGTGATTAATGCTGTTGCCGCTCACCATCGTGAAGTTGAAGCGGAAAGTCTTTACGCTCCTCTTGTCATGATTGCCGACGCCATCTCGGGTTCTCGTCCTGGAGCTCGGACATCAACGATTGAAAGTTATGTTCAGCGGGTAAAGGGTCTCGAGGAATTGGCTCTACGATTTGAAGGTGTTCGAGAAGCTTACGCATTCCAAGCCGGTCGAGAATTTCGTGTCACGGTGGATCCTGGTAAAGTCGATGACTTTAAAGCGGCTGAACTTCTCCGCCAAATTAAGTCAGCCATCGAAAAAGAACTCTCGTTCCAAGGGGCGGTTAAAATTACCTTAATTAGAGAGCAACGTTTCACCGACGAAGCCAGATAGGAGCCCCTACCTAGCCTTCTAAAAAAACGTCAATTTTAGGCCTTTTTAGCCTTTATTTGGGGCGAAAGGGAGTTTCTTATTGTTAATTCGAGAGGGTGGACTTATTCACAAAGGTCCGAAACCAACGTTTCGGTATTAATCGGTCCCTAGATTAGGCCTAAAGCCAGTAAAAAAACCGATTTTTCAGCCTTACTCCACAACGGAGAAATGGCCCTTAACAGGAGGGTACTTTCTGTATCCTCCACATCCTAAGATAAAAAATGAACCAAGAAAACAATGGGCAGGAAACAAACTCCGCCCCCTCTGCTGCCTCTCCCGCAGCACCCAGCAATCCAGCACCACGCATCACCGAATCAAAGCTTGAATCTGCTCATGCAGACCTTCCTCCACTTTCTGTGATTGGTGCTTCATCCGAACCCACCGTAAAACCTGGATCCCCCACTCAGCCCAAACAATTTGGCCGTCGTGGTACTCCAGCAAAAAGTGGTTTTAGTGGAAAATCCGAAAACTCCCGACCCTCCATCGGAGTGATTGAAAACCCATCCCTCGCCACCGAAAACATCTCGGGCGAATTAGCCAAAAAACCTATCGCTGAAGCTATTCCACCACAGCAGCCTGCACCAGCATTGAGCAATCAATCTCCTGAAGGACGTGAATCACGCGAGCCTCGACGAGAACGCTTTGAACGTCCTCGCCGCGAACCACGTGAACCAAGACCAGAGCGACCACGTTTACAGGTAGAGCAAGTCGTCATTCCCGTCCAAGCACCGATTGGTTTCTGGGCAAACTTAAAACGTAAACTCGCTTCACTCTTCGGCATTCCCGACAAAGCTGTTTTTGTTGCTCAGTCGAAAGGTGAGCAACCTCGTCGCGGTCATCGTCCACCTCGACGCGACTTCCGCGGGCATCGTCAATCCGGGGGTCCCAGTCGTGATCGTGGCCCTCGTGGTCGCGGTGATTATCGACGCGACCGTGGCCCTCGCCACCAAGGTCCTCGCGAAGGCTAAATGGAAACGGGGGCGCCAATGGCGCCCCTGCTTTTGGTCAAGATGTTGCAAGTCGCACGCATTCGAGGTGGTAAAAAATTGATGGGCACCGTGGAGGCCTCGGGCTCCAAAAATTCTGCCCTACCTATTTTAGCCGCTACACTACTTACCTCAGAGGAAGTCACAATTCGCCAGGTCCCCGATTTAAGCGACATTCGCTTTATGGCGGAAATTCTTCGCCACCAAGGAGCCGAAGTTTCGCATCCCGAAAAAGGAACATGGGTAATTCGAGCTCAAAAAATTCATCACCAAACTCCTTATGAACTCGTCCGCAAAATGCGGGCCTCGGTTTGTTTATTAGGAGCTTTGGTTGGACGATTACACCAAGCAGAAATCGCTATTCCAGGTGGCTGCGTTATCGGAGCCCGTCCGATTGATTTACATTTAAGAGGCCTTGAGGCACTGGGCTGTCAGGTAAAAGTTGAAGGAGGTGTTGTTTTGGTCGATGCCCAGCAGGCTCGAGGTAATCGAGTCAATCTTGCTGGACCAATGGGGACGACGGTTACGGGCACGGCAAATCTAATCATGGCGGCAGTGACGACTCCTGGAACCACTCAGATTGAAAGTGCCGCCCAAGAACCTGAGATCGTTGATCTCTGCACTCTGCTAATTAAAATGGGGGCACAAATTACCGGACAGGGAACTGGCACCATTGCGATTACAGGCGTAAAAACTCTTCATGGATGTGAGCACTCTGTTATTCCTGATCGCATTGAAACAGGTACTTATTTAGTCGCTGGAGCCATCACTGGTGGAGATGTCACCGTGAAACGAGCCGAACCGAAACACCTCAAATCCTTTTTAGAAAAATTAAACGAAGCAGGAGTCGGCGTGGAAGTAGGACCCGATTACATCCGGGCTTTTGGCTACCCCCAAAATGCGGTTTCTATTACGACGGCACCCTACCCTGGATTCCCGACCGACCTCCAAGCGCAGTTCACGGCTTTGCAATGCTTAGTGAATGGGCGAAGTACCATCACTGAAAAAATTTACCCCTCACGGTTCATGCATAACGCTGAACTCCAACGTATGGGTGCTAAAATTTCTCACGAGGGAGCCACAGCAATCATCACAGGTAATCAACCCCTCTCGGGCGCACCGGTCATGGCATCGGACTTAAGAGCCTCGGCCGCACTCATTCTCGCAGGTCTTGCCGCTCAAGGTGAAACTTGGGTCCAGCGTCTCTACCACCTCGACCGAGGTTACGAAAGATTTGAAGAAAGGCTTCAAGCATTAGGAGCCGACATTGAGCGTCTTCCTGCTTCGGCAATGCCTAAAGGTTTTGCTGAGGACTGAGGGTTGCCAAAGTCGTGGTTCTCTACACGGTAGAGACTATGGCAAGCGCCAAGGATCCATCCTCATCATCGGCAGCATCATCTGGAAAATCCAAGATGGCTGAACCTAATCGCCATTTAGATCAATCCCTCCGTCCTCCCAAGTTGGATGACTTTGTTGGTCAACCTCGCACCGTCGAACGATTACGCGTTATGGTAGGTGCCGCTTTACGCGAAAATCGCACCCTCGACCACATTCTACTTCATGGACCTCCTGGCTTAGGTAAAACCACTTTAGCCATGATTCTCGCCCAAGAAATGGGTCGACCGATTCGGGTTACTTCTGGACCCGTGGTGGAAAAAGCTTCTGATTTGGCTGGCCTGCTCACTAGTCTACAAGAAGGCGAAATTCTTTTCATCGATGAAATCCATCGCATCCCTAAAACTGTTGAGGAATTTCTCTACTCAGCGATGGAGGATTTTCGCATCGATATCATGATTGATCAAGGCCCCAATGCCCGCAGCGTCCGCCTCGATCTTCCTAAGTTCACGCTCATTGGAGCCACCACCCGTACTGGTTTACTGACTGCTCCACTACGCAGTCGCTTCACCCTACAAACGCGATTAGACTATTACACTCGGGAACAGTTGCTTTCCATTGTGCAACGGAATGCAAAACTGCTTCATCTTGCACTCGATGAGTCAGGAGCAAAAGAAGTGGCGCGACGAGCTCGGGGCACACCACGCATTGTTAA
>RFOO01000271.1 GCA_009926645.1 bacterium
ACAGCACCAACATCGAGACCTAATTCAGAAACATTCCGCTCAATGGGCTCATCATCCAAATTCCGAATATCCACCAAATCAGGAGTAATCACCGCCACATCTCCATCATCGAGGTAAATGACGCGCTGGGTGTGTGCCACCAAAGCGGAAGGATCCGACGCCACTAAACACTCGCCTTCACCAATCCCAATAACCAAGGGACTGCCCTTACGCGCCACAACCATCTTGTCCGGCTCATCAACACAGAGCACGGCAATACCATAAGCACCCTCAATCTGACGCAGGGCATTAATCACGGCCTTACGTAAATCACCCCGATAACACTCACCAATCAAACGCGATAAAGCCTCGGTATCCGTATCAGAATCAAACTTGTGCCCTTTGGCCTGTAACTTTTCACGAATAGTCCGATAGTTTTCAATAATACCATTGTGCACGACACAAATACGACGGCTCTTATCGTAATGCGGGTGCGCATTCGCCTCAGTCGGAGCTCCATGCGTCGCCCATCGAGTATGCGCAATCCCCACAGTTAATTCATTCTGACGCTCAGGCGTTAAATTCAAACGGACTTTTTCAACTAAGTGCGCAACTTTTCCAACTGAACGATAAGTCGAAATCGACTTGGGCTCAAGCAACGCCAAACCGGCCGAATCATACCCGCGATATTCCAACCGCTTAAGACCACCAATCAAAATGGGAGTCGCAGGTCGTGTTCCGATATAGCCAATGATGCCACACATAGTCGTTATTGTTGTAAATCTTGGGTGACGATGTCGCCCGGTAAAGTAGTTAGACCAGGCCAAATTTTTCGACCTGGATAAATCGAGGTGTGAATCCCGGTGTGCACACGATGAGTCTTACCATCGTGACGTAAATTCGAAGTAATCGTCCCAGCACCAAGATTCACTTTCTCACCTAAAATAGAATCTCCAATATAGGATAAATGCCCGACATTGGCGTGACTGAATAAAATCGAATTTTTTAACTCCACGGCCTGTCCAACATGACAGTGACTGCCCACGGTCGTACTACCCCGAAGATAACAATTGGGCCCAACTTTACAATGATCCCCAATCACGACATCGCCTTCAACGACGACGCCAGGTAAAATCTTCGTGCCACGCCCAACCGAAAGTCTGCCTTCAACATACAAGGACGAATGACACGTTCCGTGATTTTCCCACTGAGACATCGCCGCAATCGCCAATTCGTTGGCTCGTAAAAAATCCCAACTAAAACGAATGAGAAAAGAGATTTTGGACTTACAAATTTTTTTACCGCGCTTTTTGTAATGCGCTAAGACGCCCCCTTGCTCATCGACGATTTGCCCTGCCTCTTCATCGGCAATAAATGACGCAAGTTCTTGGCTATCAAACCACGCCGCCGGACTTATCTCCAAATCACACTTCTTGTCCTCGACCAAACGATACCCAAGCGACTGCAAAGCCACCTGCTGATGGGTAGCCAAACTCACATTCGCAACCGGGACATCGCCCAGCGCACGCTTTACGGTCAACGGCTCACAACCAGCCTGAGCCTTTTCTTCACTATAACAAAAGTGACGCATGGTTACGCTAAATCCCGCTCAACGGCCTCCTGGAAACGCTTCGTCCATCGATCCACTTCACCTTGCTCACGATGCTCAACCAAAATGCGGATTTTATTTTCGGTGCCGGAATAGCGAATCAAATGGCGACCAACCTGA
>RFOO01000272.1 GCA_009926645.1 bacterium
GAAGCCGATGAACGATACGATCGTCATTATCTTACCTCTGGCCATCGTGGCTCCTCTCAATTGATGCGCCAGATTCTAAAGTGGCGAATTTTATGGGCACGCCGAACTCGCCCCGAGGGCGCTGTCTTATTTGATTAAACTGTTTTGGCTGTATAGATTTAAGACGAGTCCGAAAATTTGTCTTAAAGCAAATGGGGAAGCCCGTAATTAAAAGGTAGGGCTTTTTAAAATGTTAGAAGGTTAGTACTTTTTAGTTCGTCAGTTTGGCTAGGCCGACTTATGCCCTTAGCAGGGATGAAGATATTGCACCTTTCCAAGATGGATAGCGGTGGCGGCGCTGCCGATGGCTTCGTGCGTATTCACTCTGCACTTCTCAGCCAAGGTCATGAATCTGTAGCTTACGTTATCAAACGAAATCGATCGGATGTACCCGCCATGGTCGATGCACGACGGCTACTCGGTCCATTACAAAAGTTGACCTGGGGTATAGGCCGTATCTGGGCAAAACTTCGTCGCCTGCATCTTAAGCCTGTTGGCGTCTATGATTTTGATACTGAGGCAAATTTCCCAGCGGAGCCAATCATTCGTGACGCACGCGCCCGTGCGCTGAAGTGGGATATGGTTGTGGTCCATTGGGCCGGCGCATTTGTCACGGCCGCGACGATTCGTCAGATCGCCGAAACCCTCGGCGCCCGCGTCATTCTCTGGCAGGTTGATATGGCGCACGTCACAGGTGGTTGTCATTCCAATCTCGGTTGCCCAAAGTATCAGACCGGTTGTGGCGCTTGCCCTTTGATTGGATCTAAGAATCCGACTGACCTATCCGCCGAGCAGTCCGCCGAGCGTCGGCGCATCTGGCGTGAAATCGGTGCAGTATTATTGGCGCCGACTGAATGGTCCGCGCGGCAGGCTCGCGAGAGTTCAATTACTGGAAGTTTACCCGCGAAAGTTTTCCCAATTCCACTTAACCTCGATGTCCTTCATCCAGTCGAAGACCCGCGTCCCGCTCGCACTAAACTAGGTCTGCCCGCCGAGGCCCGGGTGTTGCTTGTCCGAGGCATCGACCCTGCGCTGACCTACAAGGGGTTCGGCCTTCTACTTGAGGCGCTGCGTCTGCTCGATGCCCAAGGGGTCGCCCTGCATGTCGCTGTGCTTGGCGAGACCGGCCTCATGGGCGAAGGTTGGAAACACATCACCTACACCGAGCTCGGCGTTCGCCGGGGCGACGCCGCTATTGCGGTCGCCTACCAGTCCGCCGATTTTTTTGTTAATCCTTCCACCAATGATAACGGACCAATGATGGTCGGAGAGGCTTTGGTCTGCGGCGTGCCTGTCGTAGCCTATCCCGTTGGCCTTCCTTCGGTGCCGTGGGCTGAAGGCCAGGTTGGACGAGTCGCTGAGCCGATTGGCGACATACCCGCTCTTGCCGCCGCTATCCGCATCTTTGCAACAATGCCTGCTGCAGAGCTTGCGGCGAAGAAGCATGCAGCTGCGGCTGCGGCCCGTCCGCTTTACGCGGCCACTTATTTTAGCGAACAGTTAACCGCCGCTCTGCAAATATGAGATATGCCTCCATTCTTTACCGCGATTACACTGATAACTCTTTGTTCAAAAAAGGGGCAGGTGAGAATCATGGAGAGTTTTATCTTCCCTACAGTAAACTGCGTGAGGCTTTCTTGAAGGAAGGAATTGAACTCAATAC
>RFOO01000273.1 GCA_009926645.1 bacterium
TTTTCCCCAAACCTCGACCCCCGACACCTGGCACCTCTTTTTGCCTTCGCCGCCCACCAGTCCACTCGTCCACCAGTCCACTAATCTTCACCTTTCCACTGCCTCTTGCCTCTCCCGTTCCCCGACACCCGTCACCTGACACCCGAAACCTGTCACCATCTCTTCACCTTTCCACCTTTGCACTTTTGCACCTTTACACCGCCTCTTGTTTCCCCCGACACCTGACACCTTTTTAAAATCCCCTTTCTCATTTACCCAATGAAACGACCTAAAAACTCAGATCTCAACCGCGCTTTCGGAACTTACACTTTCATCTCCAACGTCACCGTAACTGACTTTGAGCAAAAATTAGAAAAAATCATTCAAGATTACGAAGCCTTCAATGCAAGCTGTCTGACAGCTGATGAGAAAAATCGATTCACACAATTGCTTAACTCAGCCAACCCCATTGTCGAAAAATTCTTTATTGATGGAATTCATCAATGCGGGTCCATCATCATCACCCACCAACGTGAATCTGACTTTATCCCACATTGTGGTGGATTTAAGTTAAAACCCCTTTCTGAACTCTTTTTCGAGGAGGGTGAAGCGAAGGAGGAGAAAGAGAAATACCCAGTTAAAGTAACGATTGAGTTTCATCGAGGCGATCAGTCGCTGGCGAAACACCTAAAGGAAATGCTTTCCACAGTGCTTATTCCTCAGCGCACCCAGCTTTCAAGAAAATCAGCAGACGATTTAACTAATTTGAGTCTTTTGCTTATGCTGCTGAATAAAACGGAAAAATCTAAATACATTTTTACCGACTCTGCCATCGAATCTGCCCGTCGCCTTGTTTTTAAGGACTATGCTGAGGTTGGACTACAAATCGAAAAAACATATCAAAAAATTGCGGGAATCTTAAAAGGAGAAGTCGCACAAACACTCTCCGATCGAGAAGTCGAAGAGGTCATCGTGCCACCATCCATCAGACCCAAAATCACTTATTGGCGCGGAAGAAAACTTTTACTCCGTCGAAAAATTGTCATCCGGAACGAGTCAAACCACGAAACAATCACGCTCTACTACCGAACAGATCCCGCACGCCAAAAACTCATTTTTGGCTATGTCGAATAAAACCACTCTCCCTTTCATCGATTACTCTAACAATGTCTGATATTTACTCCCCCCTCTGGAAAAAAATCGAAGAAGTTATCAAATCTAAACCCGATTTTAAATGGGGTCTAGTGCAGACCGAAAAAGATAATGTCCGTTATCTCTTACAAATGGGAAAGGGCGGAACTCACATGCGCCTCTTTGTCGAGCCCATGGTCGAAGAAAAACCTGGTAACGCCCAAATATCTTTAGCACTCAGTGCGCGTGATTTCAAAAATGCGGCTGAGTATTTTAAGGCTCATCCCGACATCGCCGAACAACCTCTTTTTAAAAAGGAAAAAGGTTTTATAACTTTGTCCGAAGCAAACAAAGAGGGAGAAGGACACATCATGTACCATGCTTATATTTCAAACCCACTGAGTGAATCCATGTTCAACGCTATGGGGCCTTGGTTTATTGATTGTTCCGAAACCATTTGGGTAGCTCTTCGCACCATTGCTCAATGGCATTTGCAAAAAAAAATTCAACGCCGCCTAAATATATAATTACAACGGCCCCACTCATTTCTGCCTCCTCCCATC
>RFOO01000274.1 GCA_009926645.1 bacterium
AACCTCACGCCTTATCTAGATGCCTTTAGCGAGGAGAGCTTAAGGTTTACGCTCTAGGGTTCGGTTAATTTCTCCATTTGCGATACGTGTAATTATTGAAAACTCCTCTTTGTAATCAGATAAAACAAAAAAGTTTTTTGTATTCAATGATGCATGAGCTGCATTACTTATCTCCAGCCAAAAAATTTTCATGCCTGCAGAAGCAGGAATAGAAGAAATGTATCTAAACATATTTTCATATGTTTTCCTTGAAAAAGGGAACCCGTAATCACGAGGATCGGCTCCAGCAAGAACGAGATTCATAATGGTTCGATAGCACTTCTCACATTTACCACAATTGCCATCGCGTTTTACTTCCGAATAACATATCCTCAATTGTATAGGCTTCTGACGAGCACGAGCGAAATCTACAATTAATTGCGCCTTATTTTGGCGAGTAAGTTCAGCGGCATCATGTAAAACCCTAAGGCCACCCCATCGGATTTTTTCATCGGAAACTTTAGTGGAACCCCAAGTAATAGGAATACTATATGTTGAGGAGATGTAGGCAATAGAGGCTTTGCGTTCAAATGATATAGGTGCCAATAAACCGAGCAGGCCGAGCCCGTGTTGCACCTTGCCCCACCAACCAAAAACCAGATTAACCTCTACATTGTCATTATAAAACTTACGCATATTAGCTGTGATTGTTTGGTGCGTAAACTTTGAAGAAAAAGGCTCTGTCTTAATATGATTAAGACATTGCTGCCATTGAACTGAATCAGACAAATCAATGTCCGCACCTAAGATTGTAATAAGCTCTATATCTTCATCCTGATGGCGAATTAACCCCGTATATGCGTCCATACCTCCACTAAACAGCATTAAAGCCTTACCCCCAGTCCAATTGTGCTCAGTCTCCTGCTTTGAATACAAACTACCTGTAAGCGAATATCCATGATGAAGTCGCTCAAACTCGGCTCGAACTTCCAGTAGAGATTTTGCAAAAATAGCGTCAACCTCTGGCACTCTAATATTAAATCCCCCAAACCAAGCAAGGGTGATAAAATTAGAGATAAAGGGAATGATAATAATTCCAGGCGGGCACTTCGAAACATCGAAATCATAACGAACGAAAAAGGGCTCTCGTGGGTTAAGAAATTTTGAAGCCTTTCCTGTCGCTTCATAATCATAATCGACACGTCGTCCCTCTTCCGTGAATTTATAGCTTTTTAGTGTTATCATATTTAATTTATTTTAAATTCGTGGAATTTTATCCAAAACCGACCAACCTGTCTTTTTAACTAAATCATTAAAACAAATAACGGTAGCCGTTGTAGCGAGCACGATGGCAATCAGCACCCTGCACCAAGTTACTGCAACATAAGCGTGATTTACCCATAAACCTAAAAGAATCACTCCCGACCAAAGGATAAGGAATTGATTGGTGCGTGAAACAGTTTGTCCCGCAAGTTTTGGCAGAAGCATCGCGAGAACTAAGCCTGTGCCCAAATGCAACGTACTAAAAGCCCATCCACAACCCATCAGCCCAAGATGGCTTGCGAAGTAACTGATGAGAGCAAAACCAAAAATGGCCGAGACAACTTCCAGTACGAAAATCGTCTTTCCTTTTCCTTTCGCCAGTAATGCTAAACGCAATGGCGCCGCAAGAAT
>RFOO01000275.1 GCA_009926645.1 bacterium
GATAAATTAGTTTCGCCATGGTTATGTCTCTCTCCGCCCGAATTCAATTGGCACAGAAAAGAGGCCTAACTCTGAAACATGCCCAAGTTCTGGCCAAACTTGATACCCCCAGAAAAATTCAGGATTTTCTCGCTCGGTTTCCGCAAAATTTTGAACCCCAAGGTGACACGGCACGGTCGGTTCAAGGAGCGATGGACGCCCATTGCGCCCACTGCATCGAAGGTGCTATGATTGCAGCCTTTACTTTATGGCTTAACGGACACCCTCCGCTGTTGATTGATTTATGCGCCCATCGCGACATGGATCACGTCATTGCACCGTTTCAAGTCAACGGCTACTGGGGAGCGATTTCAAAAACCAATTACGTCTGTCTGCGTTGGCGCGACCCCATTTATCGAAGTGTTCGAGAATTAGTGATGTCATATTTTCACGAATACGCCAAAGGCCCGCGCAAAACCCTGCGCAGCTATTCACGTCCTTTTAACTTACAACGACTCTCTCCTAAGCAATGGGTTAATCACTCGGGCAATTGCTGGGAGGTAGCCGAATTGATTACAGCCACTCGCCACTACCCCATTCTGACAAAAGCCCAGACGAAAAATTTGCGCCCGCGCGACCCTGTGGAAGTCGCTTCAGACAAGATCACTTCTTTCCCGATTCCTGCATGGAAACGGCAAAGATTATAAAGCCTTAACGCGAGGCTTCAAAAGCGCAGGCGGCAGCACCAACAACGCCAACATCTCCACCGAGACCTGCGGGAACGATAGAGCAAACGGCTGCCAAGCGCGGGAAGGCATAACGTAGTGCTTTTTCGCGCATGGGCTTAAAGAGGACATCACCGGCAGCGGTAACTCCACCGCCAACCACGATAATTTCGGGATTAAACACATCGATAATGACCGCCAACCCGCGTCCGAGATACTCCATTGATTCGTCCCAGATTTTCACTGCCAAAGGATCGTTTTGGGCGAGAGCTTGAAGCACGTGGTGCGTGGTAACGTTTTCCAAATTTCCTGCGAGAGACAAAATGGAAGATTTTACTCCACTAGCGAGAGCCTCGCGCGTGCGACGCGCAATCGCTGTGCCCGAAGCATACATTTCAAAACAGCCATTCCCTCCACAAGGACAAGCGGGACCCTTGATGTCTAAAGTAATATGCCCGAGTTCAGCGGCATTGCCGTTGGCTCCGCGCATGAGACGACCATCCACAATCGCCCCTCCGCCAATGCCTGTGGAAATGGTCACATAGACTAAATTTTTTCGCCCTTTGCCTGCGCCAAATAAGTATTCTCCCAGTGCAGCTGCATTCGCATCATTATCAATACGCGCTGGCAAACCAAAGGCCTTACTCAACTCACCTTCAATCGAGTAGCCCGTCCAGCCAGGTAGATTTGGCGACCCATCAACACAACCACGGGCGATATCGAGCGGACCAGGCGAAGCGATTCCGATACCCAATAGGTCGCTCGGTTTTAAATTTAACTTCTTAAGCAATTCATGCGCCGCAGCAGCCACACGTTTCACCGCTTGGTCGGGCCCATTCTGGGCTAATGTCTCAACCCGACCCGAACCGAGCACTGTGCCATCCTCGGCCACGACACCGAAGGCAAATTTGGTTCCACCTAAATCAAAAGCTAAGACTTT
>RFOO01000276.1 GCA_009926645.1 bacterium
GGTGGACCAGGCATGCGCGAAATGCTTGGACCCACGAGTGCAGTTATGGGCAAGGGAATTGGGAAAACCGTCGCTCTTATTACCGATGGAAGATTCTCGGGTGGTAGCCACGGTTTCGTGGTTGGACATATCACGCCCGAAGCCGCCGTGGGGGGAGTCATTGCCGTCGTCAAGAATGGCGACACCATCACGATTGATTCGGTCAAAAACGAAATTATCCTCGGAGTATCTGCCGAAGAAATCAGCGAACGTCTGAAGTCTTGGAAACCAAAACCCTGCAAGGAGAAGCGTGGGGTTCTCGCGAAATACGCTAAATGCGTATCCTCTGCTTCCAAAGGTGCCATCACCGATGGTGACTAAAGTATCTCGACGTTAGATTTGAACAGGGTTGCCAAAGGAGATGTTCACGGCTGAATTCATAGGCCGTGGAAAACTCCTTCTCCCATTTTCGTCGACACCTTCTACAATTTCCCGACCAAGGGTTTTCCTTGGATTTAAGTCGCGCTCCTGCGCCCACCGGATTCAGCGAAAAAATCTCCCCTGCCCTGAAGAAAGCCTTTGCGGATATGGAGGCATTAGAAAAGGGAGCCATCGCCAATCCTGATGAAAATCGTCGGGTCGGTCATTACTGGCTTCGCCATCCCGAACTGGCTCCCAGTCCAGAAATCACATCGGAGATAAAAAAATGCCTGCGCGAGATTCAAGAATTCACCCAAAAAATTCACCAAGGAAAAATTCGCAGCGCCAAGGGCCCGTTCACAGACTTACTTTGCATCGGTATTGGAGGCTCTGCACTCGGCCCACAATTTGTCTCTGACGCACTCGGTCAAACCAACGATCGCTTACGCGTTCACTTTATCGACAATACCGACCCCGATGGGATGGATCGAGTTTTCGCAACGCTGCAACAAAAACTCGAAACCACCCTTGTCGTGGTGACTTCAAAATCAGGAAGCACTCCCGAACCACGAAATGGATTAATCGAAGCTGCTTTGATTTGGAAGAAAGCAGGCTTAAATTTTGCCTCTCACGCTGTGGCCATCACAGGCGAAGGTAGTCAGCTTGATCTGACCGCTAAAAAAGAAAATTGGTTGGCCCGTTTTCCTATGTGGGATTGGGTGGGAGGACGGACGAGTGAACTTGGTCCAGTCGGACTTTTACCTGCAGCCCTGCAAGGTATCGCCATCGAAGAAATGCTTGCGGGGGCCAAAGCGATGGACGAGCTCACACGCTCACGAGACCAAAATAAAAATCCTGCCGCACAACTCGCTCTCAGTTGGTATCACCTCACAGGGGGACATGGTGAGAAAGCCATGGTGGTTCTTCCTTACAAAGATCGCCTACTCCTCTTCTCTCGTTACTTACAGCAACTCGTCATGGAGTCTCTGGGCAAAAAATATGACCTCCAAGGCAAAGAGGTTTACCAAGGCCTAACCGTTTACGGAAATAAAGGCTCTACCGATCAGCACGCCTACATTCAACAATTGCGCGACGGCGTGAATAATTTTTTTGCCGTGTTTATTGAGGTACTTAAGGATCGCTCGGGCCCCTCTCCCGAAGTTGAACCTGAAACAACCTCAGGAGACTATCTCCATGCCTTCTTCTTGGGCACCCGCGAGGCCCTCAGTGAAAGCAACCGAGCCA
>RFOO01000277.1 GCA_009926645.1 bacterium
GATAAACCATCACTCGAACGCCTTCTTTAAAAAGACGTCCACAGGCCTCTAAGACCCCCCCTTCCAGATTAGAGTAATAATCGGGATTAAAGAGGTCCACGAGGTTATTCATCCCTGCTACCATCGTAATTTTTCCATCCGAATGCAGACGGAAGTAGGCGGGCAGACGATACCAACCGCGCAAACGTGTAACTAGCAAAGGCCGTCCAAGGGTTGAGACTAATTTAATTCGCGTGAGAATTTCCGACTTGGGACTCGGATCATGCCCAATCGACATTTCAAAAAGTGAAACCGTGTCTTGCAAATCGCCGATCGCTTTTTCTGCACAATGAAGCATGTCGACATTCACCAAAGAGACTGGGCGAAAAGTACCTCGAGCTACTAAAATAGATTTTTTATAAAAAAATTCGCCCGGTACCGCTGGTTTACCTTCTCCGTCAAATAACACCGCATCGGTTAACCCCAGACGAACTAACTGAATGGAAGCAATGTGATTATCAAATCCAGCAAAGGCAGGACCACTGAAATGAACAAAGTCGACCTCCACGCGACCCGACCCCACTTCATCAACTAAAGACTGCAGGAAACTATCAACAAAACCTCGGTTATTAAGAGCCGCATGAATTAAATTCACTCCGACGATACCGAGAGCGTCCTGCTGTCGTCCTGCATCTCGATCCCAGAGACGAAGGTGAAGAATAACCTCACTGGGTTCAGCCGCAGGCGTTGCTTGAAAACGCATACCCATCCATGAGTGCCCCTGCCCTTTGCCGTCATGAGGTGTCGTTGCAACTGTATCCGCAAAAGCAAAAAATCGTGTTTGTGCTCCGCGCTCCGTAGCTAGCCGATCCACCAGCAAGCCATATTCGTGGTTCATCATTTGCTCTAAACGTTCGCGCGACACATAACGTTTAGGGTGACCATAAATGGCATCACTCACCCGCATGTCATAAGCAGACATACTTTTTGCGACTGTGCCAGACGCACCACCCGCTTTGAAGAAATGCCGCACAACCTCTTGGCCTGCTCCAATTTCAGCAAAAACTCCGTATGCCGAGCGATCCAAGTTAATGGCTAAAGCTTTTCGAGCGGTAGCGGCACCAGGTTCTTGCGCAGGATCTAACATAACTCGAGTGTGAGATGTCTAGCCCAAGAAAACGAGCGGAAACGCTGGCGAAAATTGTTACTTTTGCTTGGCGATTATTACTCAAACAAGCATAGTGGTGTTATCTTCTAAACATTTTACCATGAAAGACTTTCTCAAATCGGTTCTCGCCTCGGCTATCGGCACCTTTTTAGCCGGCGTGATGACGACCTTCTTGCTACTCACACTGTTTATCGCTCTCATTAGCCTAGCGAGCAATCGACCAGACAAACCCGCCTTCACGCTCAAAGACAATAGCCTCTTAGTTATCGGCAATGGGCTAGTGATTAATGACACCCCGCAATACAGTGCACCATCACTTGAATCACTCATTAGCAAAGACAACACTCCCGAGGTCGATTTATTAAGAGCCGTTGAATCCATTCGATTGGCGGCCCAGGATCGGAATATTTGCGGTATATTATTGGCAGGAAAAATCTCAGCTGGGTTGACGCAACTTAGCGATTTAAGACAAGCCCTTGAGGCATTCAAAAAATC
>RFOO01000278.1 GCA_009926645.1 bacterium
TTAGGCGTGGGGGTTGATCTGACAGAGATTGATCGTATTCGCTCCGCTCATCAAAAACATGGTAAACTTTTTCTAGATAAAATTTTCACGCCTGCCGAACAAGAACTCTGTCTGGCCAAGGCCAATCCCTACCCTTCTTTGGCGGCTAGGTTTGCCGCTAAAGAAGCGGTAAGCAAAGCCCTCGGTACTGGCTTTAATGAGAAATTTGGCTTAAAAAGTGTTAGTGTATTAGCAGGCCCAGAAGGTGAGCCTTTGCTTGAACTCGATCAACTCGCACAAAAGCTTTTAGAGCAAAAAGGTGCAAAAAAAATCCTTATCTCACTAACGCACACCGAAAATCTCGCGGAAGCCTTCGCTGTCGTTGTTCGCTAAAATGGAATATTCCATGCATCTCCCTGTTCTGACTTGCGCTGAGGCAGCTGCAGAAGAAGCCCGTTTTATCCAGGGAAGAACGAATGTTTCTTGGCAACTCATGCAGAGAGCAGCCCAAGGAATCGCCCAAGAGGCTTTAACTTTTCTTAACCGGCGTCCGCACAAAATTTTGGTTTTAGCAGGAAAAGGAAAGAATGGTGCTGATGCCTTGCTTGCTGCGAAAAATTGCTGTCACAATTCAACCTCCATTGAAGTCATTTTTTCTGACGGGATTCCACGAAATGGTCTACCTTACAAGGCATGGAAACTTTGCCAAAAAAAGGCAACCGTTGTACCTCAAAATCGGCTCACTTCTTTAAAGAAAGAAAAATTCTGTCTAATTTTTGATGGGTTACTCGGTCAAGGCTTTCAAGCGCCTCTATCTGACAAGATTGCTCGCCTCGTCGAGTTTAGTCACAGTTTGAAAGGACTACGCATTGCAGTCGATTTACCGAGTGGCATCGGCGATGACTCAACTGGTCCCGCCTTTCGGGCTGACCTCACGATATCGATTGGTTGCTTAAAACGTCCACTGCTTTCTCCGCTTGCCCAACGATTTGTCGGCCGATTACGCGTGATAGATATCGGACTACCTTTTCCTGAATCAAACGAATCCTGTACCACCGCAACCCTTCTTTCGGTTCTCAATCAACCACGTCCAGCTCGCACGGATAAGCGATTACAAGGCAAACTCCTCATCATTGGCGGATCGGAAAATCTATCTGGAGCAGTGATGATGAATGAATACAGCGGCGGCACTTCAAGCGGGAACTGCTTTAGTCACCACCTGTTTGCCACAAAGTATCAAAGCCAAGGCGGTCGTAGCTTACCCAGAGGCCATGTGGCACGGATTCGCAACCTCGAAGGATGGCAGTATTGCCGTAAAAAACCTTCCGCTTATAAAAAAACTTCTGCCACAAAATGAGGTACTTTTAATCGGTTCAGGGATGAGCAAAAGCGCTGGTCCGTTTATCCAAAAAGTCGTTAAATCTTTCCGTGGCGATTTAGTGCTGGATGCCGATGCTTTACGACCCGAGGTAATAAGAAAGGTTTCTCACGCCAAAAATTTGGTTCTTCTTCCTCATGCGGGAGAATTCAAAAGATTAAGCAGGCAGTCTCTATCGATTGCGACAGGAAAAAAGTACGCTAAGAAATGGAATGCTATCGTTGTGCTGAAGGGACCCCTCACGGCCATCACGGATGGAACCAGAGTCGTTTACATTCC
>RFOO01000279.1 GCA_009926645.1 bacterium
CAAGACCTCAATCCTAACGTTAAGGCAACTAGCCTTCGTCCCGGACAAAAATTAAAGACTAAGTAAGTTAGCCCATGACAGCGCCCGCCCGCTGGTTAGTCCGGCACGAAGCGCTGCACGCTGACTGCAAAGTCTTTCGGGTTTTCAAAGAACACTGTCTTCACCCTCTCGATCAACGAGAGGGTGATTTTTTTGTTATACATTCCCACGACTGGGTAATGGCCCTGCCCATCACCGAAGATGGTCGTCTTGTAATGGTACGACAGTATCGATTTGGCTTGGGTAATCTCTCGACCGAACCTCCTGGTGGAATTGTTGAACCTGGAGAAAATCCTTTGCTCACCGCCGCACGTGAAACAGAGGAAGAGACTGGTTTTACAGGGGGAAAAGCCACTTTACTGGGAACCTGCGCCCCCAACCCCGCTATTCAGAGAAATCAGTGTCATTTCGTTTTGCTCGAGGGCGTTCGCGCCACAGGACAGCGTGCACAAGACCAACACGAAGAACTACAGGTTCTCTCCATTCATCCTCGGACAGCTCTCCAAGAAACTCTCGCCAACCCACAAGCTCATGCACTCGCTTTGCTGGCCTTGCTTCAACTTCGCGAAGCCCGACCTCATCTCTTTCTATGACCACTCCTCGCCGCATAAAAATCAAAGGCCGCCCTCAGCCCGATAACGTTTTGGTGGTAGGCTCCGTGGCTTATGACAGCATCATCACGCCTCACGCCCAAGGAGAAAAAATTTTGGGTGGAAGCGCTTCTTACGCCTGCTTAGCGGCAAGCTACTTCACCTCGCCCCATATCGTCGGCGTCGTAGGCCATGACTTTCATGACCGAGATCGCAAAAAACTCGCTCGGCGCGGAATCGATCTTTCTGGGCTACAAACCGACGAGTCTGGACGAACCTTTGCTTGGCGCGGACGCTATCATGAAAATTTTAATCGTCGGGACACGGAAGATTTACAGCTCAATGTTTTTGAACGTTTCAATCCTGTCCTCTCTGAAACTCAGAAAAAAACTCCTTATGTGATGCTCGGAAATATTCGCCCCGAGTTGCAGCTATCTGTTTTAGACCAACTGGAATCTCCGCGCTTTGTTCTCGCTGACACCATCGATATTTGGATTGAAACAAAGCGCGAACTATTGGCCGAAGTGATGCGTCGAGCAGACTTACTGGTTATCAATGATACCGAGTCAGCCAAGCTAACAGGGGAAACCAATGTCATCTTAGCAGGTCGCCACCTTCGCACCCATGGCTGCCGAACAGTTATCATCAAGAAAGGCGAACATGGAGCCGTCCTCTTCCACGAGGAGGGCTTATTTACGACGCCAGCCTACCCCGTCACCGAATTGCGCGACCCAACAGGGGCAGGAGATAGTTTTGCTGGAGCCCTCATCGGGTATCTGGCAGCCACGGGTACTCATGACTTCGCTACGCTTCGTCAGGCCATGATCTATGGCACGGCTGTCGCAAGTTTAACGGTCGAGGACTTTTCCACCGATCGACTGGCCAAAGCAGGGTGTTCCGAAATTAAGAACCGTCGCAAAGAGATTTTAAAAATGTCTAAGGCCTAAGACCGACGACCAAGAATTCGCCAAAGGCAGAATAAAAGTACGC
>RFOO01000280.1 GCA_009926645.1 bacterium
CCCAGGTTTATTGGGTAAGAAGCGACTCTCTGGGTTTGTCTTCGATGGTTACTGGGAAGATATTGGCACCGTCGGTTCCTTCTGGGAATGCAATTTAACCCTGACCGACCCCGTTCCACCGTTTGATTTCTTTGATAGTGAAAATCGCGTGTTCACTCACGCTCGTTATTTACCAACGGCAAAAGTTAATGCCTGTCGTGCTAACCGTGTGCTTATGGCAGGAGGTGCCATTGTTGATGAATCTGAACTGACTCGCTCGGTGATAGGTGTTCGCTCGGTCGTTCGCCGTGGTAGCCATTTTGAAAATGTAGTTATGATGGGAGCAGACCTTTTTGAACGTCCCAAGGATCTGCAACTGAATCGTCAACTTGGACGCCCTGATATTGGGGTTGGGGAGAATTGCTACATCCGCAATGCAATCATCGATAAAAATGCACGGATTGGCGCAGGCTGTCGAATTGCGCCCACGGGTTTACCTGAGAAATGGGAAACGGAATCCCTTTATGTTCGCGATGGTGTGATTGTCGTAAAGAAAGGAGCAGTCGTTCCTGCAGGTACGATTGTTGGCGAATGAACCAATTTGCTCGTACTTATTGGTTTACGTGGGGCTTCCTGCTCCTTGCGGCATTATTCACAGGTGTTTCGAATTTACAGCAGGCCTTTTTTGGAGGTGTTTTTGCAGCCCTGTTCTCTACTTTAGCGACTCGAGGTTATGTGAAGCTCGGTCTTCGTTTTGGGCCTTTCTTAGGTGCTGCACTTGGAGTCGTTTGGGCAGTACTCATGCTCTATTATGTGCGTTGGACTGGTTCAGCGGAAGATTACTTGTTGGCACAATGGAATCTAGGAACAAGCATCTCGATTCACGCAGCGGGTTTCGCTGGTGCAGGACTTTTTTCAGCTCTGGCAAATCGCCTTACTTTAGGAAAATCAGCCGTCGCTGGGGCAGTTTTGGCGACAGCGATGACGGCCATACCTTATGGCGTCATCGATTGGGTGGATTATCGCTGCGCTGGACCAATCGAGGCTGTGCTTTTGGTTTCACCTGATGTTGCAGCCAATGAAGCTCCTCCACGATTGCCTGGCGCTGAACCAGCTGAGTTGACTGATGCTGAATTACAAGCGCTGAAGAATAGGCTCTTAGTTGTATCTGGCCCTGGTGGTAATGAAGTCATCGATGAACAGGGCCGCCGCTATTGGCCGCTTTGGCGAAAGAAGTTAGTCTATCCGGGTAATCCTAAAGGTCCAGTGCGTCACCTCGTAATCGTGCTTCCTCCAGACATTAAAGAAGCACAATCATGGACTCTCCCCGTCACAGACGATCCGAAAGGCATCGCTTTTTCCATTTTAGAGGCAGAGGGCAAAAGCAGTTCCATTGTCACGAAGCCTTCTTTGGCTATTCGGACTATTTTCTCGGTCAATGCACGACCCGACCTAGGTCAAATGCAGTTAAAAGAGGCTAGCCTGCAAGTAACTCGTCAGTCACCCATTGGTAATTTCTACAATCCTGATCCGCTGAAGTCAGAATTATATCTTTATTTCCCTAAGTTGCCGGACAAAAAGGCACAGGATAAGGAGGAGTTGATTTTGAAATCAAAAACCCTCCCCGTTGTCGAGTT
>RFOO01000029.1 GCA_009926645.1 bacterium
TAGGCCAGCTTCATCCAAAAGCTTAACTCCAAGCTCTTGCGCTTTGGTTAACTTGGAACCCGCTTCTTCTCCGGCGACAACGTAATCGGTATTTTTACTGACACTTCCCGAGACTTTTCCTCCTGCTTTTTCGATCAGGTCGCGAGCCTCATCACGGCCTAATGTCGGAAGAGTGCCGGTAAGAACAAAAGTTTTTCCTGCCACTCCAGCAACGGTTGTCGCGGGTGTATTGTCGATGAGATTCAGTCCTGCTTTACGCATGGCTTTGACCCAGTCGCGGTGATTGGGGTCGCTAAAAAAAGAAGTGATGGATTTGGATACTTCGATACCCACTCCGCTAATCACAGACTCAGTGGAAATACCGCCTTTTTTTCCAACATGGGTAATGAGTAAATCATCTAACGTTGCCGCCTTCAAGGCATCGAGGGATTTAAAATGTCGAGCGAGGTCTTTGGCGGTTTGCATTCCCACATTGGGGATACCTAGGGCGTGAATGGCTCTCCATAGTTCACGGTTTTTAGCGGAGGCCAAACTCGTCATCATATTATCCACGGACTTTTCTTTGAATCCCTCGAGCATCCGCCATTCGGGTGCTTTTAGCTGTAAGGCATCGACTGGCGCATCAACCAAACCAAGCGAGACCAATTGTTCAGCAACCGCATCACCGAGGCCATCGATATCCAGGCATTGCTTAGAAGCGAAATGAACGAGGCGACGAATTTTCATTTCGCGCGAGGGTGCTTTTAACTTATAGGCTGCTTCATCCTCCACGCGAATGGCCTCAAGGCCTAATTCTTCTAAGCGTTTTTCGAAGTTAAAAGGTTTCGCTTGGGCGGGGCGTTTTTCTAAAACGACTTGCAAAATTTGCGGGATGATTTCTCCAGCCTTTTGAATGCGTACGGTATCTCCTTCGCGAATATCTTTTCGCTTAATTTCATCAGCATTATGCAATGTTGCACGAGCCACGGTTGAGCCTGCGAGCAATACAGGTTCTAACTCAGCGACGGGTGTCACCACGCCTGTTCGGCCTACCTGCATGCTGATGGCTTTGAGAACCGTTTCGGCCTGATCGGGAGGGAATTTAAAGGCCACTGCCCAATGAGGGAACTTGCTGGTGTAGCCTGCGCGTTCTTGATCAGCCAAGCGATTGACTTTTACCACCGCACCATCGGTAGGGTAGGGTAATTGTCGGCGGAGGTTGTCGAGTTGTCCGATGGCCATCCATGCATTATCAATTCCCTCTTGCAGGGGTAGGTCATCCCAGACTGGAAAATTCCATGTCTTCAGTTGATCTTTAAACTCTCTCAGTGATTTAAAGTTGGCTGGCTCACAGGCGCCCAGACCGTAGCAGATAATACTTAAGTTTCGACGTTTGGCTTCTTCTAAGTCGAGCAGTTTGACCGTCCCCGCGGCTAAGTTTCGCGGATTGGCATAGAGGGCTTCACCTTCTGCTTCGCGCTCGCGATTGAGTCGCTCAAACTCAGAGAGCTCCATGTAAATTTCTCCACGAATCTCGAGAAAATCAGGAGCGCCTTTGATGGCTCGAGGGATTGATTGAATGAGGGAAACATTATGGGTGACATCGTCTCCGCGTACCCCATTACCGCGTGTTACGGCCCGGATGAATTTTCCTTTTTCGTAGGTCAGTGAAACCGCCACGCCGTCTACCTTGGGTTCCACAATTAATTCGAGGGCTTTGCCACTGAGTGCTTTTTTTAGACGCTCACCAAAGGCACGAAAATCGGCTTCATCATAGGTGTTATCCAAAGAGAGCATCGGTTCTCGATGGTCTTGTTGCTGAAACCCTTCGGCCTTATCGTCGCCAATCCCCAAATCTGGCCCAGCATACTGTGGGTAGCGTCGTTCGAGATCGTGCAAACGATCCACTAACTTATCGAATTCGTAGTCCGAGATTTCTGGATCATGCTTTTTTCGATAAAGTTCTTCATGTCGCATGACCTCTTGGCGGAGTCGTTGTATTTCTTTACGGAGGTCTTCGGACATGGGTAAAAGAAGTTAAGCTTTAAGAGACAAAAGGGGAAGGCGATAGATGCCTAAGAGGGTATTATTCGACGATGTTTTTTGACGATGAATTGGAAGCTGAAGGAGTCGCTAAAGTCTAAACCCTAGAAAATTTAGATGGTTAGCCTTCTTAGTTATGTAAATCTGGGGCTAATGTCATTTTTTGACTTTCGTCGGTGGCTACCAAGCTGTTTTAAGCCTCAAACTCTTGGTCAAAAGGGAGAGCGATTAGCTGAAAAGTATTACCGGCACCAAGGGTGTAAGGTATTAGCTCGTAACTGGCGCTCGGGATTGGATGAGTTGGATTTAGTTGTCCTTGATGGGGTGGTTCTCGTTTTTGTGGAGGTGAAAACCCGGACGGCCGACTGGGGTGGAGAAGGGTACCGTGCGGTGAATCGAAGGAAAAAAAGGGCTCTGCAGAGAGCGGCGAGGGCCTGGTTAAGGCAAATTGGGGGTGCTCCTCACACTCGATTTGATGTCATAGAGGTTATGGTTTGCCAAGGGGGCACCGTCCGCTTGCTTCAACACCAGGGAATTCCCCTCTTACGTAAGCATTTCTTTTGAATCCGATGTCCGACAACGACCGTCATCCTTTTCTCGCTGGCCTGAGTAAGCACCGTGGGGCTCAGCCTACCTGCTTGGTTATCTTTGGTGCCTCAGGCGACCTAGCCGCACGTAAACTCTTACCCGCTCTTTATAATTTGGCGGTCGATAGTTTATTACCGTCGGACTTTACCTTGATAGGATTTGGAAGAAAGCCGATTCCCGATGCGGAGTTTCGGCAAACTTCGTCCAGTGACATCGAAAAGTTTTCACGTCGTGAATACCGTAAAGATATTTGGAAGCGGGTTTGCGATCACACTTATTATCAAGCGGGGGGTTACGACGAGTTTGCCGCTTACGAGGGATTAAAAGCTAAGATTGCATCGGCCGAGAAGACGGCGGGCCGTCCTTTGCAGGTCGTTTTTTATATTTCAACCCCCCCGACCGTTTTTGAGGCTATTTTAGAAAACCTTGGAAAGTCGGGTTTGGCTTCGCGTGGCCTGGGCACTGCTTTGGAAAGTAAGGTCATTATTGAAAAGCCTTTTGGTCGTGATCTCGCTTCGGCTGTGCAATTGAACACGGTAGCAGCTCGTCACTTTCAAGAGCCACAAATTTATCGCATCGATCACTATTTAGGTAAAGAAACCGTGCAAGATTTGCTGGTCCAGCGCTTTGCTAATCCGATTTTAGAGCCACTTTGGAATAATCGTCACGTTGATCATGTCCAAATCACAGTCGCGGAGGAGTTAGGTGTCGGTTCGCGAGGTGGTTACTATGATCACAGCGGGGCAACGCGTGATATGTTGCAAAATCACACCATGCAATTGTTGGCTTTAACGGCGATGGATCAACCAGCCTCGCTTTCGGCTGAGCACATACGCGATGAAAAAGTGAAGTTGTTGCAATCGGTTCAGCCACTGCGTTTGGGTTCGGGTGGGGATGCCGTGCGAGCTTACTACACGGCCGGTTTGTCTGGCGGTGAATCGGTGGTTGGTTACCACCAGGAAAAAGATATTCCCGCCTCTTCTTTCACGGAGACATTTTGCGCTCTCAAACTTTCTATCGATAACGCGCGTTGGAGTGGCGTACCATTTTATATGCGTTCGGGTAAACGTCTCGCCCGTCGTGTTTCAGAGATTGCTGTGCAATTTAAACAACCCGTTTCGGGTTTGTTTGCAGGGGATTCACGTTACGATATCGCGCCCAATCGATTGGTCATTCAAATCCAGCCCGATGAGGGGATGACTTTAGTCCTTAATTCTAAAGTCCCTGGTCTCGAACCACGAACTCAGCCAGTACGTCTCAGTTTCCGTTACGCCACGACTTATGGTTCCAATACGCCTGAGGCTTACGAGCGTTTGATTCTCGATGCGATTGTGGGGGACCGCACTCTCTTTATTCGTGGAGATGAGACGGAAGCCTCTTGGCGTCTCTTCACGCCCCTCCTTCAGTCATGGGAAAAAGCGGGTAAGCAAAGTTTGGAGTCCTATGCCGCAGGTTCTTGGGGGCCATCGGGTGCGGACGAGTTACTCGCAGCCCAAGGTCATACCTGGCGTAATGCGGGACGTTAAACTGCCATGGCGCATCCCATTTTAGATACACTTCCTGGTTTTCCGCACAAGGTATCGGCGGCTTTAACAGCCTTGGATAAAGCTTGGGCAGAAGAAGGCGAAGAGGCGGCACGAGCCTCACAAATGAATCTTGTTCTCATGTTTGGTGCGGGAGTGAAACCCGAGGATGCCCAAGCACGCTTCGATGACGCCGTGCTCTTTGCTCAGCGCTATCCCTGTCGAGTAATTGTTTTGGCTGCGCGACCTGTGGCCGAAGCCAAAGCCCCCTTGGAGGCAAAGGTTAATGTTGTTTGCTTCTTTGATCCTGCGCGACGGGGTAAGCGTTGCTGTGAGGCTTTGATGCTCGCCCATGGCAAACCCTCCAACGAGATTGAATCGCTAGTCTCAACCTGGCTAGAAGGCGATTTACCAGTGAATTTATGGGTGCATGGAGTGACGGATGAAGAAATGGAGCCCTGGCTGTCCTGGACACAACGTTGTCGGCGAATCGTCGCCGACCGCACTTTAATCGGAAACGATTTCTTCTCTTTACCATTTCCTAAGCCAGCCAGTGTGCGTGATCTTTCTGTCGCACGTTGTTTGCCTGTGCGTCAAGCGTTAGGACAATTTTTAGCCGCCCACTCTCCTGAATTATTAGTCCGTGGATTAAAATCAGTGACGCTTAATCATACGCCCTCAATGCGTGGGGAAGCAGCAGGTTTGTTAAACTGGATGCGTGATTGTCTGAGTGGATGCAGTAAGGTTTCGGGTGTTAGTTTAAAGGCCACTTTTAATCTCTCGGAAGATGCTCCGGTAGGCGACAACCTCGATGCGGAATGGAGTTACGAAGATGGTAGTCATTTCTCCTGGGAACATGCCGAACAGGGAACCTGGGCGGGGTTGAAATTTACCCACGATGATACCGTGGAATCGATGGCTCAACGTGTGGCCTTTATGGGACCCACGGAAGCACTTTCTGAAGCGATTTTCTTCTGATTTTAAAGGCGAATTTCGCTCTGCTTAATCCAGTTCACTAAATGAGCGAACGCTTTTGCGCGATGACTTAACTTGTCCTTCGTTTGCGGCGATAGTTCGCCAAAAGTTTTCTCAAAACCGCTTGGGACAAAAAGTGAATCATAACCAAAGCCTTCCGTGCCTACTTCTTGTTCAAGAATGCGACCCCAGCATTGGCCGAGAAATTTTTGTTCTTCGCGATTGGGTCCAATAATGAGCAAGTGACATTCAAAGCGTGCTCCACGTTTGTGAGCAGGGGCTTTTTTAAGAGCGTCTAAAAGTTTGGTGCGGTTTTGTGCATCGGTCGCACCTTTGCCAGCGTAGATAGCGGAATCGACTCCTGGGCCACCTTGTAAAGCATCGCAACACAGGCCACTGTCATCAGCGAGTACCCACGATTTGGGAGGAGCGATGCGACGGAGAGCTTCGGCTTTCAAGCGACAGTTGCCAGTGAAGGTCCCTGTGATTTCTTCAACATAGGGCATGCCGCCGAGCTCTTTCGCCGAGTGAACTTTTATGGCGAGACCAGCCTGAGCAAACATTCGACCAAACTCTTCGGCCTTATGGGCATTGCTGGTTGCTAAATAAAGATCCATGGGGCGACAGTGGAGGTGAAAGGCAGATTGGCAAAGTTTTAAGGGGTTTTAGCCATGGCTTCGCTCTCGCCCTTGACCTCTTTTTGTGGCTAAATTTGTTTGGTCACAATGTCTATCCGCTGTCTCATCACTGCTGGTCCAACTCGGGAGTATTTTGATCCCGTGCGTTTTATCAGCAATCCCTCTTCGGGGAAAATGGGATTTGCTATTGCCGAAGCTGCATCGGCTCTGGGTTGGACGGTGGATTTGGTTGCTGGACCTGTCTCGTTGCCTGAGCCAGTTGGAGTCATGCTTTATCCCGTCGTGACGGCCGAGGAGATGCTTCGCCAAACCGATGCACTTTTTGGGCCGTGTGATGTTTTAATTATGACAGCTGCCGTCAGTGATTGGCGTCCCAAGGTTTGCTTGTCCGAAAAATTAAAAAAGACCGGCAAAAACCTCTCTGTTGAATTAGAGCCTGTGCCCGATATCCTAGCCACCTTGGCACAACGGCGACGCCCTGATCAACTTCTTGTTGGATTTGCGGCTGAGACAGAGTCGGTTGAGGAAAACGCCCGTACCAAACTTTCACAGAAGAAAATTGATTTTATTGCGGCAAACTCTGTTGCCGGTCCCGCAGGCGCTTTTGGTCGAGATGAAAATCAACTCATTCTTCTTGGTCGTGAAGGGTATCGTCAGGTTATTGGCCCCGCCTCTAAAAAAGTTGTCGCACAAAAACTTGTTGCTGAACTGAGCGCCGCTTTGGCGACTCGTTCCTGTTAATATGGCCACCCGTCGCTTCAGTCCATTGGATCGAGTTCTCGGGCGAATCGATGGTTTAGATTCACAAAATTTAGCTATTTTGGCTCGGCGCTTGGAGCGCGAGCGTGACCTCATGGAGACGGTTTTGGATACCTTACGAGAAGGCGTGATTGTCTTAGCGGCGGATGGTTCGATTGACTATGCCAATTCAGCAGCCGTGCGTTTATTGGGGGTGAGTAGTGAAGCAGTGACAGGTGCGGAATTGCGCCGATTATCTCCCGATATTGCTCAAGCACTTGCTTTGCCTGTGGAAGCAGAAGCGATGAATCGTGAAATTGAAGTGCGCTATCCTGAGCCACGCGTTTTGCGACTACATCTCGCTAAGGTGGGAGGTGTTCATGATTCTGATCGAGCGCGAAGTGTGGCTGTTTTGAGCGATATAACGGCTGAGCGAGTGCAAACTGAATCCCGCGTTGAAAGTGAGCGAATCGATTCGATTGTCGCTTTAGCAGCAGGAGTGGCTCACGAAGTGGGTAATCCCTTGAATGCGATAGGTATTCATTTACAGCTGTTGCGTCGCGAAGCGGAAAAGCTGGGCGATGCTCCAGCGGCGCAAAAAGTCAGACAGGCTGCCGAGGTTTGTCAGTCAGAGATTACTCGTTTGGATGGTATCGTGAGAGAATTCCTTGGTGCCATTCGTCCGTCACCGCCTCATCTACTGGATACCGATATCGTTGCGGTTGTGGCTGAGGCGATGAATTTGCTTCAGGATCAATTTAAGCAATTGGGCGTGCGTGTCTCGGTCGATGTGGCGAGCGAAGTCCCCTTGATTTCAGCGGATCGTAATCAAATTAAACAAGCGCTCTTTAATGTATTAAAAAATTCCCTCGAAGCGATGGATCGTGGCGGGGATATTTTTATCACGATTTCTTCGGATGATGATTGGGTGGTTTTGGCCGTTAAAGATACCGGTGTGGGCATTCCTGCAGATAAATTAACGCGAGTCTTCGATGCTTACTACACGACTAAAGAGTCGGGTGGTGGCTTAGGTATGCTGATTTTGTTAAAGATTTTAAGGGCACATGGTGGGACGGTGGATATTCAAAGCACACCGCAGGTCGGAACGACGGTCACCTTGCGTTTTCCCCTTAAACATCGAAGGGTGCGAACTTTGGATGCACCTCGGGCTTGAAACTTCGTGTAATCCCTTCACTTTAAGGACGTGAAAGTGATTCGAGCCAAGTCTGCTGGTTTCTGTTGGGGTGTTGAACGTGCAATCGATATTGCTCGTGAATACGCTCATAAAGGTCGTCATCCTGTTTATACGGACGGCCCACTGATTCATAATCGCCAGATGATGGAAGTTTTAACGCAGGAGGGTATTCGTGAAGTCGGTGATTATCGAAGCCAGTCCCCTTTATCGGTTTCGGGCGAAGGCCAAGATCAGGCTGTCATGGTAGTTCGCGCTCATGGGATTTCTCCAGAGCGTCGTGCTTATTTAAAATCTTTGGGCATGGAGTTTCGCGATGCGACCTGTCCCGATGTGGGTATTATTGCGGGCAAGGTGCGTCTTCATGCTAAAAAGGGTTACGCCACGGTTATTTTTGGCGATCCCAAGCACCCTGAGGTTATTGGCCTTTTGGGTTATGCAGAAAATCGCGGGCACGTGATTACTTCGATTGCAGATATCGAAGCTCTGCCACCCTTAGGGGATAAAGTTTGCATGGTTTCACAGTCCACCATGTTTACCGATGAATTTGAAAAGCTGGCAGCCCATTTGCGGACAAAGTATCCCGCGGTAGAGATTTTCGACACCATTTGTGGTGCAACGAAAGATCGCCAATCAGATGTCGTCGAATTGGCAAAGCAGGGTTGCGAAGCGATTGTCGTCATTGGAGGACGTCATTCCGCTAACACGGTCAAATTGGCTAAACTCGTGGAGCGACAAGGTTTGCC
>RFOO01000281.1 GCA_009926645.1 bacterium
TTTCCGCTTCCGCCATTCGCAAACTTACGGTCTGGCCTCCAAATTCTACTGCAATCGGATCACCCAAAGGTGCCCGGCGAACCAACTTGAGAACCATCCCAGGAAGCAGCCCCAAGGCCATCAAACGCTGATCAACCGCTCGCTCTGGGCTAAGCGACACCAACTTGCCGTACTGGCCTGGAAGTAATTGAGAAAGTGGAGTCACGCTAAATGAGAATGAGTCTCAAAATGCTTAAACTTGAGCCCTCGCTTGTCAAATGCAGACCCATTAAACAGCCTAAATCGGGGAGCTATAAGGGTATTTATTACAATTTAGCAGAAACAGACACCGAGACGGGGCAGTGATCTGACCCAAAAACTTGATCATGTATCTGGGCTTGGTCCCACGGGATATCTCCCGACGTAAGGCAATAATCTAACCGCCACCCAATGTTACGCTCACGAATTCCAGGGCGGTAACTCCACCAACTATAACGGTGTTTTAATTCGGGATGAGCAGCCCGAAATGTATCGGTAAAACCATATTGCTGCAAAAGCTTGGCGAAAGACTCGCGTTCTTCGTCAGTAAAACCAGCGTTGCGTCGATTCTGGGCAGGGTTGGCTAAGTCAACCTCCTCGTGTGCGACATTGAGGTCTCCGCATACCACAACGGTTTTCTTTTTTGCTAGTTTAGCTAAGTGATAATGAAAATCAGCATCCCAATCCAAACGATAAGATAAACGCTCCAACTCTCTCTGTGAGTTAGGAACATACGCACTAACAATATAGCAGTCTTTAAATTCTGCTGTGATGACTCTGCCCTCCGAGGGATGGTCTCCCTCGATATCCGTCGTCACGGCTATGGGCTCTACCTTAGCCAATAAGGCCGTTCCGGAATAACCTTTCTTCTCCGCTTCATGCCAAAACTGATAAGGGAAATTGAATCCCAAAGTTTTCGCTGTCGCCGCATCGCACTTCGTTTCCTGCAAACACAAAACATCGGGCGATGTCTGGGCAATAAAGTCGTTCAGCCCTTTACCTAGGGCAGAACGCACGCCGTTAACATTCCAAGAAAAGATACGTGCCATCGTCTCCGATTTAAGTTCCCGCTTTAATTTCAATCACATCATGCGGAGCTGCTTCACGCTGACCAGCAGGCGTGATGCGAATGTAGCGGGCATTCTTTCGATGCTCAGCTAAATTCTTTGCCCCCAAGTATCCAAGACCACTTTGTACGCCACCCGCAAGCGTACCTAAAACTTGATCGACCGAGCCAGAAACTTCTTTCAAGGCCTCAATCCCTTCGGCTGCCACTTTACTAAACTTTCCTGAATTAGTATGCCCATAACGAGAAGCTGAACCTTTACGCATCGCCTCATGAGATCCCATACCGCGATACTCTTTATACGTTTTACCATTAATCTCCATGAGCTTGCCAGGGGCTTCACGGCTACCTGCGAGAAGGCCACCGAGGATAACCGCATCCGCCAAGGTCAACGCTTTGACAATATCTCCACTCTTGGAAATACCTCCATCAGCCAGAATGCGCACTCCGCAACGCTGTGCTGCGCGTGAGGCAACATAGAGTGCGGTCAGCTGGGGGATGCCCACGCCCGCCACCATTCG
>RFOO01000282.1 GCA_009926645.1 bacterium
CGGACTTTTCTTAATAAGTTGCATGACACAGGTCGCCCCTTTGCCATTACCACGATTGAGGTGAATACACCCACTCCTGAGGTGGTAAAAAGTTTAGGTGGTAATGTGGTTATTGATTCGGCTGCCTCAGCCACCCCGACCGCTGTCCCTGCCTTTTTCATGGATGCAACCTTGGCTAATTCTTCACCGGGAACGACGCCAGCTGCACCTGAACGAAAAGTGGTTATGCGCCAATCACCTTCAGAATTTACCATTCAATTGGATTATCTTTTTGCTCCCGAAGATAAGCCTGCCACCACTGGAGAAACGAAAAAATAATAACCGCTGACTTCATGAATTCTCGTAAAGATATCAGTTTTGTTCTGGGTGCGGTTAGTTTATTTGTTTTGGCGATTTTGGTTTGGGGTTCGCTTTATCAGGGTTGGTTTCCCAGCTTAGCTAAGCCTCTGATTCCTAAGGATCAGGAGGGGCCTAAAGATATCGCCGAGTTATCAGAAAATCCCCAAGGGTCACTCTATCCAGACACCCCTCGAATTAACGTGAAAGATGGGGTTAAAACTTGGCCCAAACCTGAAGAAAATGACGATGGCTGGGATTACGATTTGTTCACAACGATTGATATCGCCTGGGATTCTTTGCAGGGCGAGTACGTTCCCTTGTCGCGCAAGGTCATCCCGACCCCGCCCTTTGGAGTAGCTTTGGTCAAATTGGCCTACCCCCGTTACCCTTATGTCCTTCGCTCTAGTATGGCAGCCAAGTCTGGCAAAGAAGAGGATCGGGAGTTCACCATTGAAAACGTGGAGACCAAAACCTACTACGAGCGGTGCAAGTTGAAGCGACCTATCGACCCTAAATTGCCTATTATTCCTCAATCTTTTAAGGTCGAAAAAGGCTCCGATGGGTTCCCCCGTAATGTCCTAACGTTGAGGGATAATCTTTTAAACCGAACCATTGTTATCGACGACATCAAGCCCGTAGAGTTTAAGGATACTTTGGATATCGTCTTGGTCTCCACCTCTGATCCCTCTACGACTTGGACCTTCCACGAAAAAGGGGCAAAATTCACCTACCAATTAGCCGATTACGTCATCAAAGACGTTGACTTAGATAACAAGACCGTGACCGTTGATAAGACCTTCATTCCCGTGCCCAAAAAGGGACTTAAGACTTTCACTCAGACCCTGAATCTGCCATCGTCCACCGACACAAAGTCGCCTCCCCCTCCGAAAGATAAAGCCAAAAAATCTCGTTAATCATAAACTTTCAAACTCCGATGAAATCCAATTCACGTCTCGCCCTTGCCTCGGTAGCCTTGGTTGCCGTTGTCACCTTTGGCACACTTGCCGCTCAAGAAGGCGATCAAGTTACTAATAAGACGCAATTGCTCTCCGAAGCCTTGAAGGCCCGTGAAGAGGGTGATCTCAAATTGGCTCGTGAACGTTATCAGCAGTTACAAAAAATTGATCCTAACGACGAGGCTGCTCGAGAAGGTTTGGCGTCGGTCAATGCCGCCCTTGCTGCTTTATCTGGAAACAAATCTGCAACAGTCAGGACTGGCTCTCTTTTGGATGAGGTGGCGAGTAGCC
>RFOO01000283.1 GCA_009926645.1 bacterium
CACCCATCAGCGAATCTCCGTATCCAATCCAACTTTGGTTAAACCTTTAGCCTTAGCCATCGACATCACATCGATGATTTTTTGGTACGGCAGAGAGGCATCGCCACGAATACGTACCACTGGTTGATCGTTTTCTGGCATTTTGGCAATCATACCAAACTCGGACTCTAATTGATCTTTGGTAACTGATTTACCGCCGATGGCAAATGTCCCATCACGGGCAATCGCAACAAAACGATACTGTTGTTTGGTGTCGGGAGATTTACCTGAACCTTTTTCTGCTTTGGGCAAATTAACGTTGGTGGTTTGTTCCAAAACCGGCGTCGCAATCATAAAGATAATCAATAAACAAAAACAAAGGTCGAGCATCGGCGTGACGTTCAACTCGTTCATCACATGCAACCGATGAGGTTTGGCAAAAGAACGCGCCATGGCTACTGCGCATCCTCCCATCCGGGGATTGAAGCGGGAGGAGAATCAAAAGTCGATTCACCCACCGAAGGATTTGTTGATGAGTTGGGTGGCTGAGCAGCACGACGAAGAGCTTCCAATTGCTGCTGTTGTTCAAAATTAGCTCGAGCTTCGCCCTCGAGTTCTAATTCAACGCGATCTGCCAAACTACTCGCGAAAGTTTCCAACTCCGTTGTCATAATTTTTACCTGGGTTAGCAGATAGTTGTAACCAAAAGTCGCTGGAATAGCGACGAGAAGCCCTAGTGTGGTCGTAACCAAAGCTCCCGACACACCTGGGGCAAGTTGTGCAATACTCGCTTTTTCGGTTAATGCTCCAAAAGTAATCATCACTCCCCAAACCGTTCCCAAAAGACCTAAGAATGGACCGCCCGAAACCAACGAACTAAGTAAGACCATCTTATTCTCATATTTCACCATGGTTCGTGAAACGGCACGCTGAATAGCATTTTCCACATGACCCATGCAAAGACGAACATCCGTCTTTTTTGTCAAACGGCCCTTGTGACGTTGCACGGCCAAAACGGCTTCCGCGACTAAGTATTCGTAAGGACCCAAATTACTTCCACTGGGGAAATTAAGCGAGATAACTGAATTCTGATCTCGCAAACGTCGATCAAATTGAAAATTCCGACGGCGAAGTTCTTGAATATCGGACCATTTTTGAATCATCGCTCCCCAACCGATGAACGAGCAAATAACCAGCACGCAGGCAACCGCCATACCCGCCGAGTCCATTTGACGGAAGTACCAGAAGACACCTTTTTCAGCATCGGCTAAAATAACCAGTAAGACAGATAAAATCATACACCTAAAGCAATCCACTCGGAGCCGGGCTTCAATCTGAAAAGGTCAGCGAGGCACTTGAATATTATCAAAATCGTGCATAGTATGGGAGCTGATGTTTTCACATCCCCCCCAGTGCCATCAATGCATCCAAAGCAGCACGGTATTTTTTACCTTGGTGGCGAACGAAAAGGCACAGACTTTGGGTTGCTGTAAGCAATGCCCCTTGCTGGAAAATGCAGAAAAAGCAGGCGCTTTACCCTCGGAACTCTTACATATCAATTTAGCCGTTCCTACCCCTTTAATCCGAGAAAAGTGCCCTGCCTG
>RFOO01000284.1 GCA_009926645.1 bacterium
GCTGAACAGGAATCGCGTGCACTCCGTCAAAATCAGTTGATACGCCAAGTATTACAGGAAAATCCTCTGGCCCGTCGGGCGGTCTTCACCACCCCTGGTTGCAGTGGTGTCAGCTGCTACGCACGCTGGCTTAATTACGATCAGCGTATCCTGGGCCAAACCCTCTTCGTCAATCAATCGCGCATTCCTTTCACGATTCCCGAGGAAAAGTATGCACAAATGGCAGAAGAAACCTTACGGTGGAATCCCACTTTTCTGGACGTTGATCCCGTACATGGGGTGGCTTTTGCACTCTACTGCGAGCGTCACCAAATTCGCTTTCCTGATTTACGCTTTATCCTCACCAGTTACGAATACACCAGCGTAGTGCATCGGCGAATCATGAATCGAGTTTTTGGAGTGCCCATCATCAATCTCTATGGCTCGAGTGAAACGGGACACCTCTTGATTGAAAAAGAGGATGGTTATCTGATGCCTAGCGAAGAAACGGCCCTTCTGGAAATCGACTCGCCTCAATCCTCGGGAATCGGACAACTTTTGGTCACCACCCTAACCAATCCATACTTACCCTTAATTCGCTATGAAATTGGTGATTATGTGGAAAAAGAGTCCCGTGGCTATCAGGTACACGGTCGGATGAGAGACGCCCTGCTTGACCAATACGGGATGATTGTGACCACACGACAAATTGATGAGTTATTCAGCGACTTGGAAAAGGTAGCTCATTACCAGTTACGTCAAAATTCTGCCGGAGACTGCGAACTCTTTTTACTTCCAGAAAAATCTGGGGATCCGCTCACCGAGACTATTGCGGTGATCTCCGAGCGATTAAAAAAGAGACTTGGCTTCGTCATTAACAGCCAAAGTGTTTCGCTAATTACCCCAGAAGACTCTGGCAAATTTCGCCTGACCGCTCGATTCGTACAAAAATAAGTCGTCGAAATTGACGTTTGGTTGGTGTTTTTTCTGCTTCGGGCTGGAAAAGTGTAGATTTTCAGACCAACATCACCGCGTTTAACACCATGGAAGTTTACATCGACGGAAAGTTTTACCCAAAAGCCGAAGCCAAAATCTCTGTCTTCGACCACGGTTTCCTTTATGGAGACGGTATCTTTGAAGGTATCCGCCTCTACAAGGGCTGTGTCTTCCGTCTCGATGAACACCTCGAGCGTCTCGAGATGTCAGCTAAAGCAATCTGCCTTAACCTTCCCTGGTCTCGTCAGCAGATTGCCGACATCGTCTGCGAGTCCTGTCGCCGCAATCAACTCACCGATGGCTACATTCGCTTGGTCATTTCTCGTGGATTTGGCGACCTTGGCCTGTCACCTAAGAATTGCCCCACTCCCTCTATCATCTGCATCGCAGATTCTATTAAACTCTATCCCGAGGAATTTTACTCCACGGGAATGAAAATCATCACTGCTCCAACGCGTCGTATCAGTCCTGCAGCCTTACCTCCGATGATTAAGTCTCTGAATTATCTTAACAACATCATGGCCAAGATGGAGGCTCAACAACACGGTTTCCATGAGTGCCTCATGCTCAACGAACAAGGCTATGT
>RFOO01000285.1 GCA_009926645.1 bacterium
TCAGGGCATGCCTATGCATGCGAGCATTGCGACGGCGAAAGGTGCGGTGGAGGGATTAACCCGAAGTTTGGCCGCAGAATGGGCTCCTTTAATCCGTGTTAATGCGATCGCCCCTTCTTTAACCGATACTCCATTGGCGGGGAATTTGCTTAACTCGGATTCCAAGAAAGAGGCTGCCAGCAAGCGACATCCGTTACAGCAAGTCGGCAAGCCTGAGGATTTGGCTTCTTTGGTTGCTTACTTACTTTCCGATGCCTCGTCCTTTATGACTGGTCAGGTGTTGTCGGTTGATGGTGGGCTTTCCTCTGTGCGACTCTTTTAAAAAGATAAGCCCGAAAACGTTTCCGCTTTCGGGCTTAAGTTTAGGAATCTCGGCGATTACAAGATAATCGAAGTGGGAGCTTCGAGAATTTGTTTTAGGGCCTGGAGGAATTGGGCTCCATTGGCTCCATCGACAACGCGGTGATCTCCAGAAAGGCCGATAACCATGCGCTGTCCGACAACGATACGGTCCTGTTCATCGACGACAGCTTTTTTAATGGTGGCTCCGACAGAGAGAATCGCGGCATTGGGCATATTAATGATACCGAAAAATCCAGAGACTCCATACATACCAAGATTGGTTACCGTGAAGGTAGAGCCAGACATTTCAGCGGGCGTTAATTTTTTGCTACGAGCTTTACCAATCAGAGCCTTGGCCTCGAGGGCGATTTCTTTGAGGGACTTTGAATGGGCATCGCGAACGACCGGAGTGACCAATCCATCTTCAAGGGCTACGCCAAAGGCGAGGTGTACCGCAGAATGTTGGCGAATACTGGTTCCCGCCCACGAGGCATTAACCGCAGGCACTTGGCGAAGTGCTTCCGCTGAAGCCTTAAGAATGAAATCATTAACCGAGAGTTTGAGAGCTTTTTCGCCACCCGCATCGGCCAAGCGTTTGTTGATTGATTCACGCATTGCCAGCAAAGGAGCAGCATCGATTTCCACCTCGAGGTAAAAATGGGGAACGGTGGTTTTTGATTCAATCAGACGGCGAGCAATCGTTGCCCGCATATTACTGACTGGTACATCGGTGTCGTCTTGGATGCCCTTTCCGTCTGATGGCTTCGCTACGGCCACGGAAAGTGGAGTTGCTGGAGCGGTGGCTGCGGGGATTGATGTCGCCGCGACAACATCGCGGCCAATGATGCGTCCATCTGGACCAGTTCCTGAAAGCTTAGCGAGATTAAGGGCTGCTTTCTCCGCCATCCGTTTAGCGTAGGGAGAGGCTTTGGTTCGCGTTGCATCGCTCTTCGCTGTTACAGGGGCTGGGCTGGAGGCAGGAGCCTCGGGCATACAAGGAATACCAGTGCTTTCTGGAATAGCGGGAGTCGGGCTGGCTTTGGGAGGAGTGCTTTTGGCTTTGGGGTCAGGGGCTTTCTCTCCTTTTTTGCCAATCGCACAGATAGGATCGCCGACAGGCAGTTGCGAGCCTGCTGGAGCGTAAATTTTTAAAATGGTTCCAGGGACCGTGCAGGAGAGTTCCATCGTGGCTTTGTCGGTTTCGACTTCAGCCAAG
>RFOO01000286.1 GCA_009926645.1 bacterium
TAATCCATCAATCAAACCTTCAACCTGAACGGGGACATGGAAATGAACACGCAGTTCCTCGAGCGAATTCAGGCGAGGAACTGCCATCAGGGCTTCTGGAATATCTTTAAAGCGGACCACTTCTCCCTGCGCTGTTCTACCCAAACATTGGTGTAAATAGGTTGGTTCTTGCAGGGCTGATAATCGCTTTAGTGTTATGGCATTTGGCTTTAATCGCAAAGCCGAACTCAAGTGAAACTTAACCACGGGAGCACCGGAAGAATTGAGACGATGAATCGCCATCGCTGCGTCTTCGTATTGCAAGGCGAAGTGACAAGTATCGAAACACACGCCTAGAAATTCCTCAACCAAGCCCGCCGAGGGTTCCTCTTTGCGTAATTGCTCAAAGAACTGAATTGTTTCTGAAGTATTCTCAATCAACCCCAAAGGCTCGGGCTCCAAAGCCAACTTGAAAGCAACACCTGTACGATCACGCCAGCGGGCTAAAAATTCCGCGCATTGTAAAATATTTTTTCGTAATGTTTTCTGGGCAGCAACCTCTCGAGCAAACCCTTTAAACGTTCCAGGCAAAGTACTAACCGTTCCCCTACCATCCAACGAACCCCAGTCGCCTAAGAGATCAAAAAGTCTTTGCGTATAGGTGAGCCGTTCTGGCTGAGACCAATCAGGGGCAAAAACATTTTCTTTCACTGTCTGCCCATGAAACGCGGCGAAGGGAAAACCATTAATTCCAGCGACTAGGCAGTTTTCTTTTTCTAGCCAAAGGCGAAACTCTCGACTGGCGCCTGCTTCAATCAACTCACGGGAGGCTTGATCGCTTAAACGCAAGCCCAGCACAAACGGGCGGCCAGCGGCGACTCGATCTCGAACCCGAAGGGCATGAGTTTTCAGTGAATGAAAGGTCTCAGCCCAGCTTTCACCTCGATGAACGTTGGTGCAATAAGCCAAAGAGAGTCCGGAGGAAAGTCTCACGCGCGTTTAGGCAATCACACCCGGGTCCTTAAACTTCGCACACTGCGAAAGAAACTGGAGAGGGTTTTGATAAATTAATCGGTCGATAACTTCCACAGAGTGCCCGCGCTTGCGCATTTCCAACGCGGCTTTGGGAACGGCCAGCGGGTCGCTCTGTCCCCAGTCGCACGCACTGTTAAGCCAAACCCGCTGAGCTGAAATCGATTCCAACATATCAACGGCACGCTGCGGAGAAGCTTTTGATTCGGGATAAAGCGTAATGCCTGCCCAAAACCCTTGTTCCACCACTTCCCGGAAAGTGTGCTCCTCGACGTGATCAATAATGACGTGCTCCGGGTTCACTTTTCCATGAGATCTGAGGACCTCTAAAATGAGGCGAGTTCCTTTACGTTTATCTTCAAGGTGTGGGGTATGAACGAGAATAAGTTGCTTATGCCGAACAGCCAAATCGATGTGCGCCTCCAAAATTTGCAGTTCATTACGTGTATTTTTGTTTAAACCAATTTCACCAATACCGAGAACGTTCGGAGCTTGCAGAAATTCAGGAATTAAAGCCATCACTTCACGGGCCAAACCAACATCC
>RFOO01000287.1 GCA_009926645.1 bacterium
AAAGGGGTCAGACTACTCTAATAGTGTCTGACCCCATATTTTATATAGTTCAACTCTTGGAATCTATTCGAGAGTATTGATGTCTTTGATTTGCTCCGCCAGTAAAGCTTGAAGCTGTTGTGCGGTTTCAGGCGACCATTCACTCATGGCTTCCTGCACTCGGACTAAATCAGCGGCGAGATTCCAGTAATCTTTATTAAAGTTTACACGTGAATTGTACTCATCCCCTTTATCCTGTAATCCGTTTTTATAAAATTTTTCAACTTTTCGATACTCCGTTATCCCGGGAATGCTTTCGATTAACTTCTTTGCACTAAAGACATGATTACCTCCATTGCCTTTATCGGTTAAAACAACTTTTGCTAAAAACTCCTCGGTTCTCATTCGCTTCTTATAAAATTCCCTAACTGGACCAGGAGCACCAAGACAAAATTCACTAGCAAGTTCAGCTCCATCGATATGCCATTGTTTTAAGATGTAACGAAGATTTTTAAGTCTCTGTAAATTTTGAGGACATTTCTCAGCCACTTCCCAATCCGTCATCTGTGCACGAGCCTCGGAGTATTCCTCAGCTTTACCAGAATACTCATAGCCATATGAATTACTGTAGCTAAGAGGGTTACGTTTCTCTTTTTCTAAAATCGCTTCAACTTTGGCTCGATCCGCATAACTCACCTTCGATAAAGGCAACACATACTCTTCAATCGAATTACCATAGATAACTTTATAACCCTTCGGAGCCTCCGTTTTCTCCTGCTGTCGATCGCAGCCAACCAGAAACCCAAAAATGAATAACGCACAAAGAATTCTCATAATCCGCGAGCAATTTATACCCATCATCTCACCTCATAAAGAATAAAGGGGTCAGATTTCTCTTGTAGTGCCTAACCCCGTTTTCTAATACTTTATTATAAATTAACACTAAAATTATTTAAGAAATAAGTTTTACAATGTTGTTCTATAATATATTAAACACACAGATGAAACTTATTACCCTATTCTTTTCACTATTTTTACTCTCTGGATGTGCATCTATAACACGTGGAACCAAGGAAGTTGTTGTTATTGACACAACACCACAAGACGCAGAAGTACGCTTGTCGACTGGTCAAGTGGGAAGAACGCCTGCTAGTTTTGAAGTGCCACGACGTGACACAATTACCGTGATGATTTCGAAGCCAGGCTTCAACAGTCGTACCGTTGTACTCCAATCAGATGTTGGTGGTGGAGGTGCAGCTGGAATGGCTGGAAATATATTTTTTGGCGGCATTATTGGTGCGGGTGTCGATGCAGGAACTGGTGCTATGTACGAGCATAAGCCCAATCCCTTAATGGTCATTCTTGAGAAGAGCGATGTTGATAAAGGCTCAGCAGAAAAATCCGTTGCTCAGTCTCCTGACCAACTCGAAAAACGCTAACCCCACACACAAATAAAGGGGTCAGACTACTCTAGTGGTGTCTGACCCCGTTGTTTAGTTTTGGGCAGATAATTCTTTTACCTGCTGGGTACGACTGTCGCCTTGCTCAATGACCTGCTGCTT
>RFOO01000288.1 GCA_009926645.1 bacterium
GCTTTGACTGATTCCACTGTGCCAAAAACTTCACCAGTGGAGAAGGTTTTACCGGCCTTAGGTAGGTCGACAAAAGTGACATCGCCCAAAGCGGCTTGAGCGTGATCGGTGATGCCGATTGTTACCGTGCCGTCAGATTCTTGTCTTACCCATTCATGGTCTTTGGTGTAACGTAAGGTGGCAGGAACTTGGCTCATAGGTGGCGTGAGGATTATTTTACGAAGGGGGTGACAGAGATGGTTAATGGTAGACGAGTTCCTCGGATGTCGACGGTTAATTGTTCAGAATTTACGTATCCTGCGGCGACGAGGGCTGTACCGATGGGTTTATTCATGGTTGGCGAGAAGGTGCCCGAGAGAACTTCGCCAACGGGCGTTTCGCCTGCGTATACCGTGGCCCCTTGTCGGGCAATGCGACGATCATTAAGGGAAAACAAAACAACCGAGGAGGTGGGTCCGCCTTCGGCTTGGCGTCGCAGTGCTTCGCGACCAATGAATTGTTCTTTATTAAATTTCACCGTCCAGCCAAGGCCGGCTTGGATGGGAGAAATTCGTTCAGAAATTTCGTGACCGTAGAGCGGATAATTGGCTTCCAGTCGGAGTGAGTCTCGGGCACCGAGTCCAACGGGAATGAGTCCATGTGCTTTGCCAGAGGTCAGAAGCGCACGTGCGACTTGAATGCCAGAGGCGGCGGGAAGGTAAATTTCAAAGCCTGCGGAGCCAGTGTAGCCCGTGCGCGAGACAACGCAACCGGAGGCGCCCGCTACTTCACCGACTAAGAAGCCGAATCGTTTAATTGAGGCAAGGGGTAGGGTTGTGACTAGACTGAGAATTTTTTCTGCGAGAGGTCCCTGTAAAGCTAGTTGCGCCCAAAGTTTGCATTCATCGATGATTTCAACTTTCGCCGTACCCACGTGGTCGCGAAGCCATTGAATGTCTTTGGCTGCATTGGATGCGTTGAGGCAGATGAAAAACTCATTTTCAGAAAAACGGTAGACGATTAAATCATCCACGCAGCCACCGTCGGGTTGGCACATGAGGGTGTAGCGCGCTGCCCCGGGTTTGAGTGTAGACATTTCGTTGGTCATCACTCGATCCAAGAAAACTACCGCATCTCGTCCGCGTACGCGTACTTCTCCCATATGTGAGACGTCAAATAAACCTGCAGCACGTCGGACGGCTAAATGCTCTTCGATGATGCCTGAATATTGCACGGGCATTTCCCATCCAGCAAAGGGAACTAAGCGTGCGCCAAGTTCGACGTGGAGGTCGTAAAGAGGAGTGCGCTGCAATGGTTCGGACATGAACTCAAGGTGCCATCTTTGTTGAATGTTCCAACCAAAAAGCCCAGTTTGTTGCTGGGCTTTTGGTTTAGTGAAAAAGAAGTGTTTTTACTGTTCCAACTCTTTGCGAAGGGCGGCGAGTTGTTCCTTAAATTCTTCTTCTGAGATATCGCCGTAGCGCTGACGGTTTTCGAGGAGGGCAACGCGACTATTGAATTCGGCGTAGATACGACGTTTGGCTTCGGCTTTGGCAGC
>RFOO01000289.1 GCA_009926645.1 bacterium
ATTCCTGAAACAGTTCTCGAACCTGGAGAATTTGCTGTTTTCTCCGCCAAAGAAGCCCTTGCCATTTCCTCCCCTTCTCTTGTGCCCATCATCGTTAAACTCGAAAGAGGACTCTACTTCACGGGCGGATTAAGGGCGGATTTAAGAACTTACCAGTGCGTGGAAAGTACAGGAAATCCCGATGGGCGAACACGGTTTCTTCTAAGAAGGTTCACCGCACAAGATACCATACAAACATGGCTAAGAATTCGTCCGAATACTTACTGGCATCATTGGCTCTATCTTAATTCAGGATGGAAACAGAATCGGGCGCAGGATCGGGTTGGATCTCTCATAGACACTGAAGAGTTTCTGGGCACCGAGCGCAAAAATTCACGAGCCAGCTATGGCCTTATGATTAATGTCGGCACAGCGTTTGCTCAACAGCCCAGCGACTTTTTTGGCGATCCAGGGAACGAAACAAACCCCGTGGTCATCGGCCCAGTTTACTGTCTACGCGATGCCCTATTCGAAAAAGAAAAACCTGGAGCAGTCATCGCCGTGGTTGATACGCAAATGCGGGTGGCTGATTCTGTTCGCCAAACTACCTATGATCGAGGCTTACGTCCATGGATTGTCGCCCAAAATCAGCCCACTCCTGCTTGTCATCCACCTTGGTTATTCAGTAATCCGCTAGCCCAGTGTTCGACAGCTGCGGCACAAAACGGAATGCCTGGCATCGGTGGTGCGAGTTTACGCACGCAAATTTACGGGGGAGATGAATTACTGTTAAGTGGATCAACGTCTTCTTGGAGTAACTTTTTCCAGGTTGATTTAACCCTTCACCCTGAAGGTGGGAATGCGTGGGGCGGATATTCTCATCAAGCAAATAACGTTTCCCGCTTTTCGCCTGTAAGTATTCCACGTCAACCCCTCGTCTCCTTGGGGCAACTCATGCATGCTAACTTAAGCGTTTGGGATTGGTTTCCCTACTACAACGTAGGCAATTCATTTCCTAATCTCGTGTGTCCGTTGGACAAATCCTGGACTTATGGAATCCCGGCCTATCAAGGCGGTCACACCTTTTCGGATAATAGTTTTTTACTCAATCACGCACTCTGGGATAGTTTCTTTTTTTCTGGAGCCGCCCCCCAACTTCAGGAATTAAAAAACGGAAATTATAATTCGGTTAGAAGAAAAACGACTCAAGAAACACTGGAAAGCTTTGCTCAAGGGAGCCGCTCTTTCTTTAATCAACACCTTCGTCTTTATCAACCCAGTCAAGTTGAAGCGGCGAGTATTATTTTTAGTCGACCAGGTTTTAGTCAACGCCATCTCAATGGAGACCCTCCTGATGGTTACCGACGTCTAGCTGGCTATATGCTCAGTGAGGGAACTTTTAATGTTAACTCCACCTCGCCAGAGGCTTGGCGAGTTTTTCTTTTAACCCAGTTAAAAAGTCCTCTATCACGCAGTGAGATATGGGAGGGGCAAAAGCCAGCGATTTGGGATATCCGACAATCCAGTTATTGGAATGGATTTAACTCTCT
>RFOO01000290.1 GCA_009926645.1 bacterium
GGATCCTGTTTTAAGAAAGATGTCCTTAATTTGGTTTATCTTTGCGAGCACTATGGACTGCCCGAAGTAGCTGCTTACTGGCAACAAGTGATTGAGATGAATGAGTGGCAAAAAAAGCGTGTCGCTCAAAAAGTTATTCAAAGCCTTGGAGGCACGGTTCAGGGTAAACGTATCGCTGTTTTGGGCTTTGCTTTCAAAAAAGATACTAATGACACGCGAGAGGCCCCAGCTATCGCCCTTTGCGAACATTTGCTAGCAGCAGGAGCTAATGTCGTGGTGTATGATCCCAAAGTTTCTTTCGTCAAAATACAGGCGGACTTAAATCATTCTCCATTTATGGCGAAGAATCTACACTTTGCAGAGTCAGCCGAGCAGGCATGCCAAGGTGCTTCAGCAGCTGTTTTGGCAACAGTGCTGCTGGCCTAAAACTTTGGGCAGTTGGTAAATAAGTTCAGTTTGTATTTTTAATGTCTTCTCCAAAAACGCCAGAGTCATCGGGTGCGCCTGACTTCATCAGTATTTTGCGAAATACTTTGATGGTGGGAGGTGGGACGCTTCTTAAAATGGCAATTGGTCTGGGAAGAAACAAAGCAATAGCGGTTTTACTGGGGCCAGCAGGAATCGCTTTGGCGGGAATTTTTAATCAAATGATTGAGGTCGTTGGGGCGGCTTTTAGTTTAGGGTTGGGTACCAGTGGCATTCGACAAATTGCTGCGAGTTCAGCCTCAGGAGATGAAACAAAACTGGCTCGTACGGTTAAAACCCTTCGTCGCACCGTTTGGATTTCTGGTTCGGCAGGTGCACTCTTTTTGGTTTTGAGTAGCGGACTCATTTCTCAAATTACTTTTGGTGTCAAAGAGGCTCCCGCTTATATTTGGGCGATTGCCTTGTTGGGTGTAGCGGTACTCTTTCGAGCGCTTTCGACGGGGCAGGGATGTGTCATTCAAGGGTTGAGAAAGGTTAACTACTTCATGCAAGCCAGTGTTTGGGGGGCGGTTGCGACAGTTATCGTCACCATTCCTTGTGCGTACTGGCTGGGTATGAGTGGAGTGGCTTTGAGTGTTGTTCTTACCTATGGTGCTACTCTTTTAGTCTCCTGGTGGTATTCTCGAAAAATCCCTATTCCCGACGTACCCTGCACCATCGCAGATAGTAAGTCGGAAGTTCGCACCTTAATTGTTTTCGGCCTTCCCATTATGCTCTCGGGCTTGGTGGGTACGATTAGTCCGTACATCGAGAGAGTCATTTTACTTCGTTATCTTGGGCTTGAGGCGATGGGTCTTTATCAGGCGGCGTTTTCGTTGGCAGGAGTTTCTGTGACCTTTGTTTTAGCGGCGATGTCCGCAGATTATTACCCCAAGCTCGTGGCTCATGCTCATGAGCCAGAGCGATTCGATCGGGAAATGAACGCTCAACTTGAAATTGCATTACTACTTTCCATTCCAGCTCTTGCCTGGCTGGCGGTACTGTCGCAAAGAGCAGCAGTTGTACTCTATTCACCTGCATTCTCCGCTTC
>RFOO01000030.1 GCA_009926645.1 bacterium
TCGCCACTCAACGATGCTCCAGGAGTATTCCCCTTTGGATCCTATCAGTTCATCAATCTCACAGGTACAACGGTTGAATTACGATTCGGCTCCAAGGTCATTCCTCTCAGTCCTAATGGACGCACGGTATTTAAACCTGAGACTGCTAATGGCGAATACCTTGAAGGTGAGTTTTGGACAAAAGTAGATGATGAATTTAAACTGGGTTATAAGTTCCGTAATTTACACATTAGCCGCATTCGCACCCTAGCCTTCATCATGCCCACGGCCCCCGGGCAAAGCGCCCTCAACCTGAAGATTGCCGAAGAGCGCGGTCAAGCTGAGCCACCTCCTGCGGATAATTCAAAATCGAAAGATAAGAAAGCGAAGGAGTCGGAAAAGAAAGAGTCTGAAAACAGACCTTTTGGTTAAGTTCCATAACGCCAGTCGAGAATCTCTACTTGGGGAATCTTTCTCCCCTGCCAGCGATTCCATTGTAACCTCACCGCTAAGTCCACCGCACGACCAACCTCAGGCATTCGCGAAGCCAATCGCCAAGCGATAAAGTTTAAGCGTCTTCCAGCAGACATCGCAATCTGATGTCGGAAGTTGCCGTCACCAAAAACAGTCGGTGCTTTATCAAAAACAAATCCACGCACACCAAAAATAGGCTCGGGATTGGATTCACCATAGGGTTGCAACAACTCGAGGTCATCCAACAAACGTTCCGAAATCTCGTGCGACTTAATCCAGTGCACGATATCTAAATCGCGACCATCTAAAACGAGTGCCCCCTTGGCTTTCTGCTCAGCAATCGCAGTCGCAAATCGTTCGCGTAAGATTTCAACCTCGGTAGCATTCAACGAAATACCCACAGCCATCGGGTGACCTCCAAAAGTAGTCAGTAAATCTGCACAGGCGGTAAGGGCTTCAACGAGGTTAATCCCAGGCACACTGCGACCTGAACCTTTGGCAACCTCCCCTTCCTTACCCAATACAATCACCGGACGATCCAACGCACGGCAAATCTTCCCTGCAGCAATACCTACTACCCCTGGGTGCCAATCACCATGCAAAACATAACCCGCACGCTCACCCATGGCTTGTGCCTGAGCGGTGGCCTCTTCGGTAACCCGTTTATCAATTTCTTGTCGCTCGCGGTTAATCTGATCAAGCAACTCGGCATCACGCTGGCAGTCTGACTCGGATTGCGACAAGAGTAATTGCAGAGGTAATGAGGCATCGGCCAATCGTCCACTGGCGTTAATGCGCGGTCCGAGACGGTATGAAACATCCACCGAACTCAAGACAGCCCCGGGCTCGATTCCGCTAACGCTCACTAAGGCACGCACACCTGGACGACGTGCCTCGCCCAACGCACGCAAACCATGAGCCGCCAGAATACGGTTTTCATGAAGCAGAGGAACTAAATCGGCAATCGTGCCCAACGCCGCAAGGTCAAGGTAGTCTTTAACCTGAATACTCGTCCCACGAGGATCCCCTGAAAGTCGTAAGACTTTAAGAATACCATGGATGAGTTTGAAAACGAGTCCCGCTGTGCAAAGCGATTGCCAAGGTGCATCCTCAGTGTCGTTGACCCGCGGATTCACCAACAGGCAAGAAACGGCCTCGGCTTTGGCAACGTGGTGGTCGACAATAATCACATCCACCCCTTCGGCTTTCAAGCGCTCGACTTCGGCAATCGAATTTGTGCCACAATCGAGAGCGACGAATAACTGTGGCTTCGCTTCAGCGAGAACGCGATTCAGGGCCGCCATCGATAAGCCATACCCCTCCTCTAAACGACGTGGAACAAAGTAGGCGGGCTCAGCACCGAGTCGACGTAACAAGTCCACCAACATCGCAGTACTGGAAACGCCATCGACATCGTAGTCTCCGAGAATGGCGATGCGCTCTTGATGATTAACAGCTGCAACAAGACGTTCAGCGGCCGCCCGCAAGTTACCGACCGCAAAAGGATCGGAGACGTGGGCAAGTTGTGGACGGAGGTGACGGTCGGCAATGGACTCGTCTTCGAATAACCGAGCCAAAACATACGCCACAGGTTCTCGGAGGCATCGACGCCTTTACGCTCACCCTTGTGCCACCAATAGAAGATGGGGCTGGCAATGAAGATGGAGGAGAAAGTTCCGGTGATAACACCGTAAATAAAGACTTCGCCGTAGAGACGAACATCGCCTGCACCAAAAGCCCAGAGGGAAAGAGCGCAGAGGAAGACCGTAACCGAAGTCAGAATCGTACGTGAGAGCGTGCGATTGATGGCGAAATGAATCACTTCACGCAGAGAACGCGTGGGATTGTTATTCAATTCTTCGCGGATGCGGTCAAAGACGACGATGGTGTCATTCACCGAGTATCCGATGATGAGCAAGATAGCCGCAATGAGTGCAGCGTTAAATTGACCACCAAAGAAGATGAATAACGAAACCGTCATTAAGACGTCGTGCAAAGTCGCCACTAATGCCGCGATACCAAATCCAGACTCAAATCGCAGGGCCACGTAGATACCGATACCCACCAGAGCAAGGATGACGGAGAGAATGGCATTGGTTCGTAAATCCGCACTGACCGATCCACCGATGGCTTCACGCGTGAGCATGATTTTGTCGATGGCTAAGTCCTTGTCTCGTAGGATTTCGGGATGCTTTTCTTTAATCTTTTCAACAATCTTCGTTACATTGGTGAAGTCAGCTTTGCCTTGTGATTTGGATAACTCCGTCTCGATACGCAAACGCTTCTCCCCTCCGCCAATCGGAGCCTGTAGGGTAACGGTAGTGTCAGGCGTACCTAATTGTGCAGCGATTTTTACAATATCATTCGTATCAATCTTAGCCGTGGGGTTGATCGCAACCATGGTTGATTCCCCACCACGGAAGTCCTTACCAAAGGCGTCTTTACCTTTGTAGAAGAGCTCTGTCACTCCCAGGGCAATCACAACCCAGGAAGCAATAAAAGCGACGCGGGCGTATTTGAGGAATGGAATTTCAAGCGTGTGCTTGAAGACTGGTAAACCAAAGATACGACTGAGGATTCCTCGCGAGAGTGTGAACTCTTGCAAACCACGACAGGTAATCAGAGTCGTAAAGAGCGTGGTAAAAATACCAATGACGAGCGTCACACCAAATCCACGCACGGGACCGGTACCCATAAACACGAGAATCAGAGCGACGAGTAAGTGAGTTAAGTTAGCATCAATAATCGTCAACGTCGCACGATTATACCCTTCGCGCAAGGAGACGGCGCGGTCTTTACCCAAGCGGGTCTCTTCACGTACACGCTCGAGAATCAAAATGTTTGCATCGAGCGCCATACCCAAGGTGAGCACCAAAGCAGCCACCCCAGGCAAGGTAATGGTCGCATTGAGGTAGGCCATCGAACCCAACAATAACAATAAGTTGAGTACCATTCCGAAAACGGAAATCAGTCCGCCCCAAACATAGAAGGCGAGCATGAAGACAATAATCAAAGCGACAGCGACAATCGAAGCGACGACCGATTTATCTTGCGCGTCTTTCGCCAGCGAAGGACCTACCGCGGTCACGTCTTGAGTAATCAAAGGAAACTCCAATGGATTATTCAGTACATTCGAAAGGTTGATCGCCTCTTCACGTGAAAAGGATCCCGTGATGGTCGCCCCAGAACTGCGAATGGCTTCTTTAACCGTGGGAGCCGATTGCAGGACGCCATCGAGAACAACGGCGAGTTGGCCAAGAGAGTTTGAACGACTGTTTCCTTCCGCAATTTTCGCCGTGAGGTCGCCAAACTTTTTGGCGCCGTCATCGGTAAACTTCATATCAACATAAAAGGAAATGCCATCATCGGAACGTGCCGAGGAAGCCTTGATAATCGCACCGGTTGCTTCAGCACGTTTCTTCACGTAATAGCGGGCCATCGTGACTTCGCCCGTGCGACGGTCTACATTGCGCTCCGTCAGTACTTCGTAAGTCGCGATAGCACCATTGTCATCCTGCAGTGCCTTGGTCGAACGTTCGCGCTCTTCAGCGGTGGGACGTTGATTGCGATAAACTTGACGGAATTCGAGTTTCGCTGGCTTTTTCAGCGCATCAATCACATCGGGGTTATTGGCTGCGTCTTCACCTGGTAATTGAATTTCGAGAGCTAATTCTCCCACTGGACGGATCACTGGTTCGGCAACACCGAACTGATTGACCCGCTGTTCCATCACGTGGATGGCTTGATTAACCATTTCTGAGGCAGGCAGGTTCGCTTTTTCTTTATTAGCCGTAGCTCCAGATTCGGCTCCTGAAGGATCGACTTTCAGCGTGAACGAAACACCCCCTTGTAAATCGAGACCCAGTTTCAGTTTACCTTGGGAACGGCGGAGCAGTTCTTTGAGAACGATTACATTACGCTTCGATAAATCGGGCTCACGCACGAATTCTTTTTCCGTAAAGAAAAAGGGTCGGAGATCCACCGTGGTTGCTCGACCTTTACCTTCGCCGATGTCGCGCAGTGCTTGATAATAGGAAACCGATTTCTGGTCTGCTGCGGTATTGGCTGTTTTCGCGTTTTCTACACGCGTCAGAGCCTCTTGGTGAATTTTGGCAAATTCGTCAGATTGATTAATCACTTGGGTCGGAACAAAGTCCGCCAAAGGGGTTGGAGCGATTGGGTGGAACTCGTAATAGGCAACCGCGAGGGCGACGAGTGAGACCGCAACCTTCCAGAACCATGTCCTGGATTTCATAGTGATGAAATGGGTAAGGGGTGTGGCTTAGTTGAGGGACGCAGGCTTTTCTGCACTCTCAGCTTTTTTCTCTACCACGGACTTATGAATCGTCATGCGACCTTCTTCGAGAGCGATGGTGATACGATCGTCCTTAATCCCGACCACGCGTCCATAAATGCCCGTACCCGTGAGAACTTCGTCTCCTACTGCCAAACTGTTTTGAACTTTTTCACGCTCTTTCTGAGCCTTGCGCTGAGGGGCAATTAAAAGGAAGTAGAAGGCAGCCAACATCAGAACCATCATGATTAATGATGTCCAAGGATTTCCCTGTTCGGGAGCTGCGGCAGCCGCTTGTGCTAATGGTTGATTTACAATGCTTTGGATGATGTTCATGTGTGTATTTGTTTGGAAATGGGCGAAAAACCGTCGTTTAGCCCTCTGAAATGCCTTGGTGAGACAAAAAGGCAAGCACTGCCTCGCTGGATTGGTTTTGATTAAACCAAAATTACACCTCAGTGTGAATAACTCACTTTCATGAAAGAAGCTTCCTCGGCGGCTAACCCAAGCCCCTCGTCTTCACTGGCCCAGCCATTAACCCTCGGAGCCACGATTGCGGCTTTAGGGGTTGTTTATGGGGATATCGGGACGAGTCCTTTATATGCTTTTCGCGAGTGTATTCGCTATGGCATGCATGCAGGGGCCTCGCCAATGCAGGTGATCACCCCTGCCCTTTCGATGATTATTTGGTCATTGATTGCGATCGTTACCATTAAGTACGTGATTTTTTTGATGGAGGCGAATGATGAGGGCGAAGGCGGAATCATGACGCTCGTTTCGTTGGCATCGAAGGAAGTAAATAGTGAAGAGACTAAAAGCCTTACTCATCGAAAACCACGTAGTGGATTCATCCTACTTGGCGTATTCGGGACGGCACTCCTTTTTGGTGATGGAGTCATCACGCCGGCCATTTCGGTTCTTTCTGCCCTCGAGGGTATCAAGGAAGTAGGTGCACATGCGACCAATACCGCTGATTTAAATGTGTTTCTACGTACCCTTTCGGATCCCAAGTTTACGCATTACTTTATCCCCACTGCGGCGGTTGCTATTTTATTCGGTATATTCTATCTCCAAAAAAGAGGTTCCGGAAAAGTGGGGATGTATTTTGGTCCCATTACATTGATTTGGTTTATCGCCATCGCAACGACGGGAGTTTGGTCTATTATTCAACACCACGAACATATTCCCGCCCTGCTTTCTACCTTTAACCCGCTGACCGCTATCAGTTTTTTCCTAGAGCATCCTGGCCTCGGAATGATTATTTTAGGTGCGGTGTTTTTAGCCGTAACTGGAGCCGAGGCATTGTATGCCGACATGGGTCACTTTGGCCAAAAGCCAATTCGAGCTGGTTGGTATTTCATCGTCTTCCCTGCCTTAATTCTGAATTACTTGGGTCAAGGCGCTTGGGCTCTATCTTCCGAAGCCAAACTGCTACAAGGTGAATTTAATCCGTTTTTCAATATGGCGCCGGGGTGGACACAGATTCCTTTGACGGTGATTGCTACACTCGCTGCGATTATTGCCTCACAAGCACTCATCTCGGGAGCCTTCTCAACCACGATGCAGGCTATCCAGTTGAACTTCCTGCCTCGCATGCGAATCGAGCGGACTTCAGACAAAGAGTACGGTCAAATTTATGTCCCGATTGTTAACTGGTTGCTGATGATTGGTACGATTTATTTGGTTCTACAATATCGATCCTCGGAAAACCTCGTGAGCGCCTACGGCATTGCGGTAAGTCTGACCATGTTTGCGACCACCATTTTGTTTGGCCAATATATCCGACGAAAACTCAACATCCCTGTTTTTGCGGGTTTCATTCTCGTCGCCCCACTGCTCTTACTTGAATTTTTCTTCGTGCTGGGAAATTTACCCAAAATCTTTGAGGCTGGATGGCTCCCCTTGGCTGCCGGTTTCTTACTCTACTACCTGATGTCGGTCTGGAACAAGGGTCGGATTGCGATGCGCAATAAGTTGATTGAAACAGGAACAGGCGATGATTTTGCCATCTTCCTCGATAGCGTCGAAGACCGTTTTTGTGCCGGTAAACTCAGTCGCGTGAAAGGCACGGCGATTTACTTAGCCGGAACATCGAATGCGGTGCCGATGGCATTAGCGCATAACCTTAAACACAATCGCGTCTTACACGACCACATCATCATCGTCACCCTGACCATCGATGAAGATCGAGCTTACGTGAGTCGCGATGAACGCGTGACCTTTACCACTCGTGGATCCAAATTCTGTAGCGTCAGTAACCAAGAGGATTTTCCGCTCGTCCTTCGAGTCGTCGGCAAATTCGGCTTCCGTGAGCAGCAGGACATCTTCCCTGTCTTAGAGGCGGCCTATCAGGAACTAGGCATCAAACCAAATCCTCTAGAGGTTACCTATTTCCTCAGTCGTGAAACCATTGTCCGCGACACTTCGAAAAACTTTTCCCTCAATATTGTTCAGGAAAAACTATTTGAAGTGCTCAATCGTAATGCACTCTCGGCAACCGCCTACTTCAACCTACCTCCAGGTCGAGTGGTCGAACTAGGCATGCAGGTCGAACTCTAAAAATCAGCTGAATTTACTTAGCCTTTTTGCTCTTGGCGACCAATTCATAGAAACGGTCGAAGAGCACATCGGCATCGTTTGGACCAGGACCAGCTTCGGGGTGATACTGCACGGAGAAGACCGGCTTATCTTTAAGTCGAAGTCCAGAAACGGTATTATCGTTTAAATTGATTTCGGTGACAACAGCACCACAACGCTCAAGCTCTTCAGGCTTCGAGGCAAATCCGTGATTTTGTGCCGTGATCGCGACGCGCCCTTCTTCCGTGTTTTTTACAGGCTGATTTCCTCCACGGTGACCGAACTTTAATTTATAAGTCGATGCACCAATCGCGTGCGTAATAATTTGGTGACCCAGACAAATTCCAAAAACCGGATACGACTGAATTAAATCGCGCACCGCTTCGTGAGCGTATTTCAGTGCAGCGGGATCGCCTGGGCCGTTGGACAGGAATACCCCGTCAGGATTATAGGTACGAATCACCGAGGCAGGTGTTGTCGCGGGGAAAACTTGAACATCAAAACCCGAATCAACTAAACGACGGAAAATCGAGGTCTTAGCACCAAAGTCATAAGCGGCGATACGATAACGAACCGCACGATTCTTGGGCTTGTTAAGGTTGGTACCAGTAACGGTAAAAGGGGCACAGTCTCCGACGGTTTGGTTATAGTTATAAGGCGCGGAACAGGTTACTTCTTTGACGAAGTCGGCTCCCACCGTACCCGACCAAGCTCGTGCACGCTTCAAGGCTTCTTCATCCGAAATACCTTCGGTCGAAAGACAGGCCTTCATTACTCCGCCCGAGCGTAATTTTTTCGTTAAAGCACGAGTATCGATTCCAGTAACGCCTGGGATACCATACTTCTTCAGCCAAGTACTGAGATCCGTCGTGGCCCGCCAATTGGAGACAACGGGAGAAAGTTCACGAACGATAAATCCAGTCACGTGTGGACGCTTTGATTCGAGATCGTCTTCGTTCACGCCATAGTTACCAATCTGTGGCGTGGTCATGGTGACGATTTGTCCAAAGTAAGACGGGTCGGTCAGGATTTCCTGATACCCAGTCATACTGGTGTTGAATACCACTTCGCCGCAGAGGGTCTTCTCAGCCCC
>RFOO01000291.1 GCA_009926645.1 bacterium
TAGTTCGTCATTTAGAAAAAGTTACTGCCTTAGGTTTTCCCGTATTATTGGGGACGAGTCGCAAATCGACTTTAGGTTTAGTTCTCCAAGAACCAGATCCGCATAAACGAGAAGAAGGCAACGAAGTCACCGCCACCTGGGGAATCGCCCAAGGCTGCTCCATGATTCGGGCACACGATTTCAGCAGACTCAAAAAAGTCGTTCTTGTGGCCGACGCTCTTCGTCACAGCCCCAACTGGAAATCATAAAGAAGCTTCACCCGTGGGGTGGAGCCAGCAGTCGGACTTGAACCGACAACCTGCCGCTTACAAGGCGGCTGCTCTGCCAATTGAGCTATGCTGGCAAACCCTCGAATTATCACTCTTTTCAGCCAATCGGCGTATGTCAACCCATAGCCTCCGCTGTTTTAGGGGTTGAACCGATAGAGCAAATTGAAGAGAAAGTGGGTCGTCTCCCTAAAAGCTCCCCATGCGTTTTACTATCCCTCTTTTAGCCCTAGGTCTCAGCTTAGTCGGTTGCTCATCTTTAGAAGACAGCGAAGTTCGCCAACAAACGATTGCCGTCACTTCGCAACCAACAGGGGCGGCGGTTCGTATCGATGGCGAAGCCGTCGGACGCACCCCAACGACGATTACCTTAAGCACCGACCAAGATTATGAACTAACCGTCGGCAAGGGTGGATTCAAACCAGTAATCGCTACGCTCAAACCCAAACTTCGCCAAAACACAAAAGGTCAAAGCGAATATGGCTTCCCTGAGAAAATCAAAGTTACCCTAACAAAACTTCCTGGTTCTGATGAAGTGGATGTCCCCAAGGAATCAAAAGCAGAATTTGAAAGCCTCGTCAGTCAAGCCAACCCACCACCCGAAGGCCTTTCCAAGGCTCCACATAATTCCCCTGAATCATTAGAAGAAAATGTCACAGAAATGCGTACGGCCGTGGCAAAAATCAAAGACCAGGAGAAAGCACGCAGTGAAGCTGCCAATAAGAAACTAGAGGAACTCGAAAAATCTTTGGCTAACAATCCTAACGCAGAGCAAATTGCCGTTCTCCAGGCCTCGATTGAGGCACAAAGAAAAGCCAATGAAGAGGCGAGTAAGAATTCTGCCGAGCTCATCAAAACGCTTTCGGAGCGCAATGAGAAGCTAACGAAATTAAGTAAAAAGGCCGCCAATCCACAAGCCGACGAGGATCGCGAAGAAGCCCAGAAATTATATGCTGAAACGAAAGATTTGGTAGAAAAAGCAGTAGCAGAAATCAGTGCTAAAACAGAGCAAGCCATTGTGGCACAAAAAGCGGCTCAAAAAGCCAATGCTGAGCTGCAAGAAAATACCGCCGCTCTCTTGAAAAGCATCCAAGAACATCGAGAAGAAGTCGCTCGAGCAAAAACCGTCTCTACTGCCAACGTCAAAGCACGGGCACCTGTTTCGGAAGAGGAAGAAGATCGCGAAGAAGCTGAAAAAATTTATGCTGAAGCCCGCAAAGTGGCCGGGGCGCCTGCCAACGAAAAAT
>RFOO01000292.1 GCA_009926645.1 bacterium
CCAGGGAAGGCGACCAGAGCTTTGGCTAGATAGAGGAACCAATATTTTCGAACGAAAAAGTAATGAAACTCTAAATCTAATTCAGGAGTCACATAGATGTTATGCTCTTGTTCGAAAGGTAGAGCGATGCCGAGTCCTACCGATCGACCATGCACTTCGTGGGCGCCACGATTGGCTGCTTCCATGATTCCAGGTCCTCCTCCCGAGCAAATCAAAAAGCGATCCCATTCGGGGAGACTCATCGACCATTTGGTCATCTCTCGTGAAAGTTCACGACAAGCTTCGTAGTAGGGGGCGGTGCGTAAACTTAACTCCGCCATTTTTAAGCGCGCATTGGCTTCCGCTGGAGTACACTCACCCTTGGCGATGGCATTTTGTACCTCGGTCATCTTGGCCCGTGCTTTTTCTAATGAGACGGTGCGTGCAGAACCGAACATCACCACGGTATTGCGGACACCATACTTCTTGAATCTTTGATAAGGCTCGCTGAGTTCTGCCATTACCCGCAGGGTTCGGGCTTGAGGGCTCATCATGAACTCTTGGTTGAGATAGGCCTTGGGGGGAGGTGGACGCATGGTGGCTGTGCTGGGCAGGTCTATCTTCACAGACTTTTGACTTCTGCCAAGGAGGGAAGTGTGGGGCTTGACACCTAAGGCGGGGTGCCCTTGGCTATGCTCTTTAGCCATGCAACCCACCTATCGTCCTTCCAAGATTGCCCGCGCACGTAAGTGCGGCTTCCGCGCTCGCTCCAAGTCTTCCAGCGGTCGCAAGGTTTTAGCTAACCGTCGCAAGGTTGGACGTAAGCGCCTCGGCGCTTCCTAAGCCTATGCGTCTCCCGCGGGAGCGTCGAATTCGTGCTTCGGCCGATTTTTCACGCCTCCGCCTTGAAGGCTCGCGTTTGGATTGCGGGCCTTTTCTTTTGAATCTTGGTAAAGCCACCAGCGATTCCCCAGCTCGATTCGCTGTTGTCGTAGCCAAAAAGTCGATTCCCTTGGCGGTGAATCGAAATCGTGCTAAGCGTTTAGCTCGAGAAATATTTCGAGCCGATCCCCATCTTGTGCCAGTAGGATGGGAGGTCGTTTTGATTGCCCGACCGAGCATGCTGAAAAAGCCATTGGTTCAACTAAAGCGCCTCTACGCGACCGCTATTGCTGGGGTGTTAGCCAAGCACGAGGGATGAGTCGAGAGCGCCCACATTGGCTGACTTGGCTGGCTTTAGGGCCTATTTTCTTCTATCAGCGTTTTATTTCGAAACTTTTACATCGATTAATTCCTGGGTCGGGTTGCCGTTTTCATCCTTCCTGCTCACATTACTCTGTAACAGCATATACACGATTTGGACTTTTTAAGGGAACTTGGCTGACGATTAAACGTCTCATAAGGTGTCACCCTTGGGGTGGCCAAGGTATCGATGAGGTACCGAATAAATAATTTAAAATAACATATCTTCTCGCTCCGCCATGAATTTCTTAGACATAACCTCTGCGATGAAAAAGTGGCTT
>RFOO01000293.1 GCA_009926645.1 bacterium
GAGATTTCCATAATCACGTGAAGCCGCCGTAGCCGCCAAGCGATGGCGTAATTCAGCATCCTTAGCCAGTAATTGAATTCCTCGAACAAGACCATCGACACCCGCTTCAGTAATATAACCGTCTATGTTATGCTCCAATTGAGAGCTAGCCGTAGCAAAATCAGAAATCAGTACAGGCTTGCCGAGCATTTGCGCCTCACGCACAGCCACCGCTTTGCCTTCATATCGCGAGGGTTGAACATAAATACCGCAAGCCTTCATGTAAGGATAGGGATTGGTACGCTTACCCAGCAAAATAAAACTATCTTCGAGTTTATTTTCTGAAATCAGTTTACGTAACAATGGTTCATCTGGGCCGTAACCTAAAATATACCAGCGGACTTTCATCCCTGCATCAAGTAGCTTGCGACAGGCCAAGGCAGCCAGATCGAAAGCCTTTTGATGTGTGTAACGTCCCGCCGAACATAAAACAAGAGTCTCAGGGTCTTTGATGACATCGGCTGGCGGATAACCAATCAGTGATTGCCTCCGAACAAAAGAGGGAGAAAGGAGATTTTCAATAACCTCAACCTTGGCTGCCTGCGCAGGAAAAACTTTTCCAAAGGACTTTGCGACTTCGTCTGATACGGCGACAATTTTATCCATGGCTGCCCAAGCGGGTGCCTCCAGAGCAAGGTTAACACCTGTTTCTACCGACGTATAATCAGTATGGATCCATCCTGCTTTCTTTTTTGCACTAACCTGCTTCCAAACCGTATCATGGGGCATTAAAAAGCTTATGGCTAAATCATACTCGCCAGGGATTTTAGGCAGGAATGGTTGAGCATAGGAGTGGGATCGTGATAATAAAAATCCGGAAGAAACACGCATTTGTTTTTCAAAAGCTGTTACTAGTCGTGCTACCAGACGAGCTATTCCAACTAATGGATTTAAACAAAAAATTGCCGAACGTAGAGGCTGTGTTAAACGAAAATAAGACGGAAATTCAGGGAGCAGGCGAATCCCCGCTGGAATCATCGGCATAAACTCACCTCGATGCTCATAAAGGAAAAGTGTCACCTCACAGGACTGCTGATCGAGGGATTCGAGAAGGCCAATAAGACTTCGCTCTACACCGCCAATTTGCATGCCGTGTGAAACAATCAGTATTTTTAGTTTTGGGGAGTTCACTGAAATGATTACTTGGATGAAACTAGCCGGTTACGATACATGGTAACTAAATCTTCGATTGATTGATCCAGGCAAAGTGGAGTTTGTTTTACCCGCGCAAGTCCCTGGGCCGCAGGTTCTCTTTGGCGTATAGCTATCTCAATTTTGTCTGCCCACTCTTTCAAAGAATCAGCAAGAGAGAGCCGATGAGTTCGACCGGCAAAGCGTTCGCTAACTTCCAAGGGGAGTGTATCGGCTATCACGCTGGCGAGACCTGCAGCGGTAGCCTCAGTAACCGTGATACCAAATCCTTCAGCCGTCGATGGCATAACATGTACATTGAAGAGGTGCG
>RFOO01000294.1 GCA_009926645.1 bacterium
TCCACGTGATATTGCCGCGCAGATGGTTTTCGATGCGCGTAAACCTTTGCTCATTCTTGCTTCCGTCCTCGTAGCCATTTCTCCTTTGCCTATTTGCCACGCTTACTACTCTGCCAACCAGTATAATGAGGGGCAGATGGCAAAGGTTAAAGTTAAAGCGGATGCCCTTTTAGGCCATCAAGTAGAGTTAAAGACAACGCGAGAGTCTGCTAATTCGGTTTGGGAGGTGAATAAGAAGTTGGAATTTGTTTTCGACCAATCCCCAAATTGGATAAACTTTTTGGTCGATTTACAGGATCGAATTAAAGCGAGTCCAGATACATGGGTTGAAGATATTCGGGTGAAGCGAGAACAAGCGGTGGCCACTCCTGTGCTTGATGGCGAAGTTGCTCCACCCGCTCCTCCCTCCGTGACAAAGGTCATTGTGACCGCACGAATTCTTTTGAACAAAATACCGCCTGGTCGACCCTTTAACGCTCAAGAGTTTAACGAGCGAGAAGTTGCTTTAGTTGAAAGTTTAAAGCGGTCGCCTTTTGTTGCTGATATTCCCTCGGATGAAATCAAACCAGAGTATAGTGAGCCAAACATTCCGCGGGTCACTTTTACCTTGGTCATAAAACAGGAGAAAGCTCTGTGAGTTGAGCCATGAACGATTTTAAAAAGAATCCCATTTTTTATTCCGTCATCACCCTGCTAGTAGGGCTGTTCTTGGCCGGAATCTGGTTTGTCTATAGTTTAAGTTCAGCTCAGGCAACGAGCGCCAAGAAGTTAAACATGGAAGTAAATAAATACCGCAACTTGATTGCTGGTTACAAAGTTGTTCCAGAGGCTGATCCTATTTCACTTACTCCCGTTAATGTAAAATCAGCGCAATCGGATAAAAATGAATTAATTAATCATCAGGCAAAATTACGCATGGCTATTTCTGGCCCACAAGAATTGCGTATTTTAGGAAAAGAAAAAATCACCAATACCGAGCTCGTTGCCTTGATGAAGCAATCGGTCGATGAATGGACGAAGAGCGCTAACGATCAAGGTATTCGGCTACTTACGGGTGAAAATAAATGCGATTTTGGTTTTCGTCGCTACATACGCAATGCTGGCTCCTCTCCACGGGGTAAGTTTGCGAAAATTGATCAACAGCGACTCATTATCGATTTCCTTTACAAGTTGTTGGCCGATTCTCGTTCTGATGCCAGTGGGGCAACGCGCACTCCGCTTTTATTGATATCGATTGATCGCGAGCCCATCGAAATTTTAGACGCGAATCCCACGGGCGAAGTTCCTCGTTTTGAGGCAGATGAATTTACGCCTACGCGTTCATTCCGTCAGGATAAATACGTCGAAACTCTTTCTTTCCGTATTAAATTCGTTTCACAAACTTCTACGCTTCGGACTTTTCTTAATAAGTTGCATGACACAGGTCGCCCCTTTGCCATTACCACGATTGAGGTGAATACACCCACTCCTGAGGTGGTAAAAAGTTTAGGT
>RFOO01000295.1 GCA_009926645.1 bacterium
AGGGAGTCGACGCGTGGCAAATACTGTCGCGCAGCTAAACTCTGGATATTGTCGCCAAGATTATAAGTCCCGTGAGTCGTCGAATAAGTCAATAAACCATAATTCATAAAATTATTTAAAGCGACGAAGTTGGCGGACCAGACCTCTGCCTAGGTTATAAAACGCAGGGAAGCGAACACGCAGAATAAACTTCCATCGCGCCACCGCATCCTTCCAGGGTCGATGATTGCGCTCGAGGGCGCGATTAAGCTCCCCGTCTGCTATTCGCCGCAAGTAAGCCGACTCCTTCGCTTTATCGGCTAAAACAAAGTACTGATTACGTGCCAACGCTCGTTGGCAGTCCTCGGCAATCTCTCCCCAGAAAATTTTTAATCCGGATGAAGAATGAATGCCCGACATTAACTGCATAAGATGTGGGTAGGTGGATTCGGTCATCGGGAAACCGTAATCTCGTGGGTCTGCATTGGTTAAAATGAGATTCATCATCGAGCGGTAACACTTTTCGCAGCGCCCACAGTTACCATCGCGTTTGACCTCGGAGTAACAAACTCGGAGGGGAATTGGGTGTCCACGTTTCTTGGCACATTCAACAATGATTTCGACTTTGGCTTTTCGAGAAAATCCATCGGCATCGTGAATGCAGACAACTGGACCCCATTTCAACTTCTCATCGGATTCCTTGGTCGACCCCCAGCCACCTGGAACGGTGTAACTCGATGCAATATAGACCCGGTTGGCTTTAAAAAGATAGGTGAGCGGGGCTTGGAGGCCCAGCAACGCTGGCCCATGCTGTACCATGCCCCACCATCCATAAACTAAATCACTCTCCACTTTGTCGGTATAAAACGTGCGTAAATTCGTCACAATTTTTGTGTGTGGCAAAGTCGAAGAGAGCGGATCTCGTGCAATGTGATTTAAGCAACGATTCCACTGCTGGGTATCGCTGAGTTCAATATCCGCACCCCAGATAGTCACTAGCTGTAAAGGCTCATCACGATGACGAATCAGTGTCGCAAAAGCATCGATGCCCCCACTGAACAACATAACCGCTGCGTCTCCCGTCCAATTCACGGCTGTCAGGCGCTCAGCGACAAGGTTTCCCGTCAGTCGATGCTGAGGATACATGCGTTGAAATTCAGCACGCATGGATTTAAGCGACTCGCTATAGGTGGACTCCGCCTCGGGCACATGTAAGTCAAAGCCACCAAACCAAGCCAAGGTAATCAAATTAGAGATGAACGGAATGAGAACAATGCTAGGCGGACAACCAGAGACATCGACATCATAACGTACAAAAAAAGTTTCTGAAGGATTGAGGAATCGTGCCGCTCTACCTGTCGCTGTGTAATCGTAATCGATACGACATCCTCCTTCCGAGAATTTATACCCTCTTAATAAAATCATGTTAAAAGTATTTTAGCGTCGACGAAGTTTATCTAAAACCGACCAACCTGTCTTTTTAACTAAATCATTAAAACAAATAACGGTAGC
>RFOO01000296.1 GCA_009926645.1 bacterium
CACAAGTCGCCGCCCAAAGCATTAATCCACAGGTTTCGATTACTGTTGATGTTGGACATGCCACCGATCACCCCGATGCAGATAATCGGAAGTTTGGTAAATTCACCCTTTCGGGAGGTCCTATCATCAGTCGTGGCCCCAATATTAACCCTCTGGTTTTTGACCAAATGATAGCTGCCGCCGAGTCCATTGATATACCTTACCAAGTTGCAGCGGAATCGCGTCCCACGGGCACCGATGCACGGGCCATTCAAATGGCCAATGGCGGGGTAGCTTGCGGATTAGTCTCCATACCCCTTCGCTACATGCATACGCCTGGGGAAATTGTCGACCTCACGGTGGTCGAACAATCCGTACAGTTATTGGTCGCTTTTGCACTACAGGTAAAAAAGAACCAAAGTTACGCTTGGTAAGTCTTTTCAAGAAAAGCACTTCGCCATTTGCCTGCCTTAGATTGGCTTTCAAGATAAAGCCATGCCCAGTAGCCCTACCCTAGTCTGGTTTCGCCAAGATTTACGTTTGGCAGATAACCCTGCACTTCACGCCGCTGTGGCTGCGGGAGGCGAAGTAATCCCCGTTTATATTCATGATATAAAGGGAGAAGGAGCTTGGGCTCCGGGGGGTGCCTCGCGCTGGTGGCTCCACCACGCCTTGAACGACCTCGATCAACAGTTACGAAAAACCGGTAGCGCTTTAATTATTCGCACGGGTGATAGTTTAGCCGTTTTACAAAAACTTTTAGCCGAAACAGGAGCAAAACAGGTTGTTTGGAATCGACGCTATGAGCCTGCCATCGTTCAGCGCGATACGCAGATCAAAACCGTACTACGTAATGCTGAGTTTAAAGTTGAATCATTCAATGGCTCACTTCTGCACGAACCCCATCAAATTAAAAATCTCTCAGGAAATCCTTTCCAAGTTTTTACTCCTTTTTGGAAAAATTGCCTCGCTAACTTAAAGCTCGGTCAGCCTTTAAAAGCTCCATCCAAAATTCTTGGGCCAGCACGCGACCTACCCTCCGTATCCATCGACTCGCTCAACTTATTGCCCAAAATCACTTGGGATAAACACTTTCGTCCATTTTGGAATCCCACCCGGGCAGGTGCTGAGCAACGTTTAAGTCAATTTGTCGCTGCCCCCGTTAAAGACTATAATACCGCTCGAGATTTCCCGGAACACGATGGCACTTCACGACTCTCCCCTTATCTACATTTCGGACAAATCTCTCCACTCGAAGTCTACACCTGTGTCAAAGCCTCGCCCCACAGTGAAAGTAAAAGTGGTGAGCGTTTTATTGCCGAAATCGGATGGCGTGAATTTGGCTATCATCTTTTACATCACTTTAACCACACACCAGAGAAGCCTCTTCGCTCTGAATTTGAACACTTCCCTTGGGCACCCGATCCCAAACTTCTTCGCTCATGGCAAAAAGGCCGGACAGGATTTCCCATTGTCGATGCGGGGATGCGCCAACTTTGGCAAAC
>RFOO01000297.1 GCA_009926645.1 bacterium
CGTTAGCACGAAAAGTGCTAAAAGAAGAGCGAGGTGTTTTTTCATTTTTATAATCGAGAACTAAAAAGTCCAATGACAGCTCCGATGCCGATGAGGGCGGCGTGTGGGGGGATTTGTAGAGATCGAGCAACAAGGAAATCCCCAGAAAAAAGATGGCGGCTGTGGCGGTGGCTCCGACCATTCCAAAGGCACGGTGTAACTGGCGAGAGCCCACACCCGTATCGGCGAGAGAGGCTGAAGCGAGCAAGATGAGTGTCGAAGTTGCGAACGTAAAAAGAGTCACAATACCTAATCCCAAAATCCCCCAAAGTGGCCCAGTGTATCCTGAAAATAAATGACCTTCGAATCCGACCAGAAAACCGATGAAGCTGGCCGAGAGAAGGAGTGGGCCTGGGGTTGCTTCGCCCACGATGAGTGCATCGCCGAATCGCTGAACTGGAATCCAAGAATGTTGATCAGCGTGATTACGCCAAATACCGAGGGCTGAATAGGCTCCGCCAAATGAAGCAAGCACGGCGATGAGCGATGTTTCGGCGAGTTGTACGACGGCGTGGTGGTGCTTAAAAATGATCCAAAGCAGAAGGTAGAGACCCAAAACCGGTAGCAGGAATTTACCGAGTTTACGTAAAGTTTGTTTGAGGTTTTCGGAAGGTGATTCGGACTCTGTTTCTTCGTTATTCTTGGGCATGAACCAACCCAAGAGGCCGTTACCCAGAGCGAGGATGGCAAAAGGAACCGAAAGAAATAATGCCACGAGTGAGCCGCCCATGGCGAAGCGTTGGGCTTGGGTTGTGCAGGTACGTTGGAACATTTTGTATCCTGCCATGATGATAATCCCGGCGAGTGCGGCGCGAGCACCTTCGAGGATTCCACCCACGACGGGGACTTGAGAAGTCAGGGCGTAGATCCAGGCAAAAATTCCACAGGCAATGAGACCTGGGAGAATAAAAAGAATCGTGGAAAAGATTGCACCACGATTGCCGTACAATTTCCATCCAATCCAAGCGACGAGTTGCTGAGCTTCGGGACCAGGGAGAAACATACAAAGACCCAGTGCACGAGAAAACTCTTCGTGGGTGAGCCATTTCTTTTTCTCAACGCACTCTTGTTCGAGCAGAGCGATTTGGGCGGCTGGTCCGCCAAAAGAGAGCAGACCGATTCGTAACCAAAAGAAAAAGGGAAAGTTTTGCATCTCTAGGTTCGCATAATGCTAAGAAAATTTCGAGCAACCCCTAAAGGGTAACCTTTAAATCATCAAAATCTATGCGGAATAACGTAAATTTTGCCTTCTTTAATCCTCGTCTATTCGACCCTCTTAAACACTTGTAAAAAAGATACATTTAGTGGATAATTTTAGGCAACTTTGAGTGATACCACCCAGAGTTAATAATCTAACTATCAACGTGACTGATTTAGCGTCGAAACCCAAAACTCAGCGTCGCGGCTTTAGCCT
>RFOO01000298.1 GCA_009926645.1 bacterium
GAAGACGATTTCGAGGCTCTTCGTCGAATGAAAGAAGATTGGGATGAGAGCTATTATGAAGAGATGCGTTCGCAGGGTTACACGCAAGAGGATGAAGAACGTCGCCAACATTTGTTGGAATCGGTTACGGGTGAGGTTTCACTTTCCGAGCATTTGCAGGAACAAGCTCGTACTGCCTCGGATGACTTCGAGGTGCAGGAAGCATTAAAACTTTTGATTTCCTCTTTGGATGAACGCGGGTTTTTGGATGATGATTTGTCCACAATCGCTCTGCGTTCAGGCCAGAGTTACGAAGCTGTTGTTAATGCCCATACTTTGCTGCTAGGGTTTGATCCTCCTGGTATTGGTGCCCGTGATTTAAGAGAATGTTTTCTGGCCCAGTTACGCCAGCGAGGCCGAGGTTTATCTTTTGCTGCTCGATTAGTTGCTGAAGCTTGGGATCCATTGATGGCACGGCGATTGGATGAGTGTGGGCGAATTTTGGAATTAACTCCCGATGAGGTTCGAGAAGGTTTAGCCGAATTAGCAAAATTAGAGACAGTACCTGCTCGCCGGTTTACCCGAGACGAAAACCGCATGATTACCCCTGATGCGACAGTAAAAAAAGATGAAGAGGGTCATTGGAAGATCATCCTTGATGATCGTCATATTCCCAAACTGCGTTTAGTTCCTGCCTATAAAGACATGCTCGCGGGACAATCGTTGGGTGATAAAGAGCGTCAGTATATTTTGGAGCGCATGCGCCAAGGTAAGTTTCTCATCGGAGCTATTGAGGAGCGCCAACGTACGGTCGATCGTTTGGCCCATATTATTTTAGAAAGGCAAAAAGACTTTTTTGAGAATGGGCCTGCTCATTTGCGTCCTTTGACCATGACTGACGTGGCCAAAGAGATGGGTGTGCACGAAACTACCGTTGGTCGAGCCGCCGCGAATAAATGGATGTCCACCCCGCACGGGATGAAAGAGTTTCGTTGGTTCTTTACTTCAGGAGTATCTACCGAGTCGGGGGGTTCGGTTGCTCAGGAAGGAGTGCAAGAAATGATTGCTGATATTTTAGCCCGTGAAAATCCTGCTGCCCCACTGGCAGATGAGGCGATTACAGAGGAACTCAAAAAACGCGGGATTAAAATCGCTCGCCGCACCGTGGCAAAATATCGCGAGGGGCTTGGTCAGCCACCAGCCCATTTACGTAAACGCCGTTTATAATAAATTAAGATTCTCGAGTGGACCCTGCCAACCAAAGCGGGGCATGTCGGGAAACAAAAATTGGACTCCCGCAGTTAATCCATTGCCTAAATCAACGGGGGCGGCCAGAGCAGGAAGGCCAGCCAGTGAACCAGGGGTATTGAGGGCTAATAGTTGGCGACGATGTTCGAGTGTTGCTTCTGCTTTGGTTACGGCTGGTCCACCAGTGGAAGGTAGTGCGATAAAACTGTAGCGAGCGAAGATAGCC
>RFOO01000299.1 GCA_009926645.1 bacterium
CCGACGTCACCGTCGATCACACCAAACTCATAGCCGAACTCCAGGCCAAAGCCGAGAAAGGCGATGCCAAGGCGGCATTCGATTTAGCCTCAGTCTATCACGAAGAAAAAAATGAGAAGTTCATCGAGTGGACAAAAAAAGCGGCCGAACTCGGCAACCCTGATGCCGAAAACATTTATGCATTTATGCTATCGGGCGGAATTGGGTTTCCCAAAAACGAAGCTGAAGGGTTTAACTATTATCTCAGAGCCGCCAAAAAAGGACAGCCTGATGCGCAGACCTCGGTGGGCGATGAATATGTACAAGGAAGACTCGTTCAAAAAGACGAAAAAGAAGCGCTGCGATGGTATCAATTAGCGGCAGATCAAAATCAAGCGACAGCAATCAATAACATCGGTTCTTTTTACCTGAATGGACAGGGCGGCCTGAAAAAAGACGAACAAAAGGCCATGGAGTATTTTGTCCGTGCGGCTTTTTTGGACTCAGCCATGGCCCAAAACACGGTAGCCATCAACTATGGCACTGGTCAGGGAGTGGAAAAAAATATGCCCGAAGCTTTTGCATGGATGTGGATAGCTGCATCGGGCGATGATCCCAATGCCCAGGAAAATATTTTGCATTTAGCTAAAGAAATTACCTACGAACAATTTTTGCAGGCCCAGAAACGTATTCAGAAAATCGTTGCGTTACAAAAAGAGGGTAAACAAGAACCCCCAATATGTCCAAGACCGTCCGTCAATGACGACCAAGCTGGGCAAAAGTTAGCGGAAGAATTTCAGTCACAGTTAAGCAAAGCGCAGAAAGGTGATATCCAAGCACAGTATCAGGTCGCCCAAGCCTATGCTTTAGGAAAAGGCGTTAAGCAAAGTTTTAAAGAAGCTTTTCCCTGGTGTCAAAAAGCGGCCGAAAGCGGACTAGCCGAAGCTCAGTTCAGTTTGGCGCAAACCTATCGTATCGGGGATGATTTTGTTCAGCCAAATCTCCCGGAAGCCGTTCGTTGGTACAAGAAAGCAGCGGAGCAAAAAAACATCGAATCCCTTTATGCACTAGGCATCATTTATGATTCGGGAGATGGGGTCGAAAAAGATGAAGCCAAATCCTTAGCGTATTATCGCGAAGCGGCGGATTTAGGTCATGCCCAGGCTCAGCACAATCTCGCCACTTATTATTTTAGTAGAGCGGATAAAGAGCCAAGCAGTCGTGAGCTCATGTTCAAATACTACACCTTAGCCGCTAAGCAGATGCATGCACGATCCATGATGGCCTTAGGTGTCAGTTATTTTGTGATGGAGACATCGCCGGACAAAGTTGAAGGACTTGCTTGGATGATGGCAGCCGTCCAGTGTTATGCATATAAAATGGATTTAGTGGATAAATTTAAAGATCAAGAATCGCCGGAGAACGTTGCCAAAGCACGCGAACGCGCCACCCAAATCATCTCCCAATTAATG
>RFOO01000300.1 GCA_009926645.1 bacterium
GCATCGTTTAAAAACCATTCGATGGCCGAACTCACCGCACGCCCGCAACCGAGATTCTGTTCCAGAAATCGCGTCTTAACCTCACACGGCCAATCAACTTGCTGCAAAATACGTCTCACTTCTGCAACTAACTCCGCTTCGCCAGCCCGATGAGAGCGCGGAGCATCACATGCCAAAAATAGTTTAGCTGGGCGGGCCTGCCTCACGGCTGCAAACACCCGCTCGGTTGTCTCGGGACGATTAAAAGCAATAATGAGGACGGGAGGTGAAACCATAAAAAATCTGACTAATCTTGTAGAATGAATCTTTTGTGTACTTCAGCAGGCGGCGCGTAGCGAAGTAGCACTTCAGAATCCCATGGATTAAAACTTATAAGCATCTCTTTTTCTGCGCATGGACGAAGAAAATCCGTAGTTTTCTCATTTAGCATTGTTGCCATAAATGAAAAAGAACTATTTGAAATTAATACCTTATCAGCCTGCGTCATAATATAAAAATCAAGATAAATAGCGAGCTCACTACCTGCATCCAAATCAGAAGCATCTGTAATCTTAAATCCTTCGAATCGTTTGCGATAAGTAGCTGGGTTTTCTGAACACAGATAAACGAGCCATTCCGCAGGATCTAGGCCGCTTTGACTAAGCCAAGACTCATACCATGAACATGGCGCTCGGAAAAAATACCCGAAGCCATAATCACCTCTTCGCAGGTGAATCGCTAAAATACGTCGACGATGCTTCCTTAGTTTAGCTAATCTACTTTCAAAAGATCTAGCAAAGATGGGCGGAAACCGGAAAAGCCCGCAAATGAAGTCGCGATCTTGGGCAAGATCGCTAGAATGAGCCATAAAATAACCCCAGTAGTTGGTCGATGCGAAAGCCGGGATCTTTTCCTTGAAATGCTTGGTCCACTCGCAGCCGAGCAGAGCCGCATGCCCGTTCGTGCCATCTATGCTCTCACGCCATTCCGGCAAGGCCAGCAAAGGCTCTGGATCGGTCCGACCGAACAACTCACAGCCGACCCATCGGGGCACCTGCACCAGCGCCCCTTGACGACGTGCCACTAGCTGGAGGAACATATACTGGAACATCTGATTAGCGAAGCGGCCGTTGCGACCGAAAGTCTTCATTGTCACGACTGGCTTGCGTACATAAAATGCATCACCCCATGATGGATGCCAAGGGGTAACCATTGCAGCTCGGTTAAAACCATTCTTTGCCATAAACTCCTCCACCTCTCCAAGCAAAGCAGCGCCCTTATATAACTCCTGCAGGTTGACCTCAGTGTTCACAGCCTCAACCATAGTTAGAAGATTTGATGCACCACGCAAAGCCATGAGCTCGGCTCCCTGTATGTCCAGATTAAGGAAGTTGAAGTCCTCAGCGCGCAGGCCTTCTTCAGCCAGCAGCGTATCGAGCCGCCGCCCGCGCACCTCGACT
>RFOO01000004.1 GCA_009926645.1 bacterium
ACCTGCTGTTTTGCTTCTCGTGCAGCAAGAAGTTGAGCTCGTGCACCCTCCTCTGCCCGACGGAGTTTGCCCCAAAAATCGAGTTCGAAAACCGTTGAGAGACCACCGCGATAAAGAGGACGCGAACGGCCATTGGTCGGTGAAATCGAAGAGTAGCCTTGGGCACTGATGCGGTTTTTGGTGTAACCTGCATTCGCATCAATCTCGGGAAACTGTGCCCCCGCAACATCATCTAAACCCGCCTGCGCTTCCTCCACACGGGCAACGGCTAAACGTAAATCGGTATTAGCCCGTAAGGCTTTTTGTATGAGTTGATTCAGCGATTCATCTTTCAAATCTTTCCACCACTTTGCCGAAATCTTTTGATTGGACTCCAACGTCTCAGGATAACTTGAAGCCATTGGCACCTGAGGTCGCGCGTAATCGGGCCCAACGGTACAAGCCGTGAGACCAAGGAGTGAAACGATAACGAGAGTGGATTTCATGAACGAGGTGTCTGACGATCGCCGGTCAATAATTTGAAAAAGAGTGGAATAAAGAGTGTGGCAATGAATGTATCAAAAATCATGCCCCCAAAAACTCCTGTGCCCATGGATTGTCGTGCCCCTGCTCCCGCTCCAGATGCGATGACGAGAGGCACCACGCCTAAAACGAAAGCCACCGCCGCTTCCGCAGCGGACTTTCCTGCATCACGAGCGTGCACGGCAAATTCAACAATCAGAATCGCATTTTTTCCTGCTAAGCCGATGAGCGTTACCAAGCCAATTTGAAAATAAATATCATTAGGCATTCCACGGACGAAAATAGCGACCAAAGCACCGAGCAGAGCGAACGGAACCGTGAGAATAACGCCGATGGGCAAAGACCATTTCTCATAGAGGGCCGCGAGAATCAAAAAGGCCATAAACAAAGCCATTAAGAAAGCGGGTAGAGCCGACGTTGCCGTGCGTTTTTCTTGGAATGCTTGAGCAGTCCAATCCAGCTGATATCCCTCGGGCAAAGTCGCCTCTGCTACTTCTTCGACGATTTTGAGTGCTGTGGAAGAACTAATGCCAGGGACACCACTACCTAAGACACGTGTAGCCACAAATCCCTTGTAGCGATCAATCTGCTCTGGGCCTGAAGAAGGCTTAACTTTTAGCAAAGTCGAAAGCGGGATCATCGAGCCATCTTTAGCCCGAACGTGAATGTGTCCGATATCTTCTGGAGAATTACGTTCGGTAGGGGTTGATTGCATGAGAACACGATAAGTGTGACCCGACCGATTAAAATCATTCACATAAACTGATCCAATGGTGGCTTGCAGTGCTTCGTAAATTTCTGGCAGAGAAACTCCGATTGTTGCTGCTCTCACTTGATCAACCTCCACTAAGTATTGCGCAACGTTGCCACGGAAAAATGAATTAATACCCATTAACTCTGGGCGACGACGCAGTTCAGCGACTAACTTTTCTGTCACCTGACCCAAGCGAGCTACATTATCATCCTCGCGGGCTTGAATGTAGAACTCAAAACCGCCCGCTGTACCAATGCCACGAATCGGTGGTGGATTGAGCACCAAACAGGTCCCTTCGGGATATTTATCAACGGCCGCATTAAACTTTTGCGCCAACTCTTCGGCCGTATAGCGGCGTTGTGACCAGTCTTTCAATGGTAAGAAAATTGTACCCGCATTCGTCTTTTCCCCGCCACCAATGAGATCGAATCCACTGATGGCAAACGCATGCCGCAAGGCTGGCTCATCAGCGGGGATTTTTAATAAATCAGGCACAATTTTGGCCATGTATTCTCGCGTTCGTGTGACACTAGCGGAATCTGGCAACGCAACCTTCCCGATGAGATAACCTTGGTCCTCGGCAGGTAAAAAGCTACGAGGAATTTTAAAGATTAACACCGCGTTAGCCACGAGAATCAGAGCAAAAATTGTGAGAGCTTTGCCAGGGTGAGCGAGAAGCCAACGCACCGTTCGATCGTGCCAAGTCGCGACTCGATTAAACTGAGTTTCAAACCAGAAAAGAATACCTCCAGGTTTTCCGTGAACCCGTGGTTTGAGAATCATCGCACAAAGGGCAGGCGTTAGCGTTAAAGCCACAAAGCCCGAAATCAAAACAGAGACGGAGACCGTGACCGCAAACTGACGATACAAAGCGCCCGCAATTCCACCTAAAAAAGCCACGGGTAAAAAGACCGAAACTAAAACCAGAACAATCGCAACGATGGCACCCGATACTTCACGGACAGAAGCCAAAGCCGCCTCGAAAGGAGACAGACCTTTTTCTTCCATTAATCGCTCGATGTTTTCCAAAACGACAATCGCATCGTCGACCACGATACCAATGGAAATAACCATGGCAAAAAGCGTGAGCGTATTGATACCAAAACCAAAAAGCCAAAGACCAGCAAAAGTACCAATCAAGGAAACGGGCACCGCAATCAAGGGAATCAAGGTCACTCGCCAACTACCCAAGAAAAGCAGCAAAACAATCACTACCAGAACGCCCGCTTCAAAAAGCGTATGCATCACCTCACTAATCGAAGCGCTGATAAAGAGCGTAGTATCGAAAGGAATCGCATAGTCGACCCCCGCAGGAAACCGCTTGGAGATTTGTTGCATCTTCGCTTTGACCGCATCCGCCACTTCAATGGCATTAGCACCAGGTGCTAAAAAGATACGAACCCCCACCGCCGTTTGACCATCGAGGGTGGCTTGTTGCTCGTAACTTTGCGCCCCCAACTCCACCGTGGCAATGTCTCGTAAACGCAAAGTTCCTGAGGGTCCTCCCGCTCGAATCACAATCTCAGAAAACTCCTCGGGTGTCGCCAAACGCGGTGGCGTGACGATAGGTATGACCATGACTTGATCGCGTGGTGCGGGCTCTTGGCCGAGCCGTCCAGCAGCATACTGATTATTCGTGGCACGAATCGCCTGCGTCACATCCGTTGGGGTGACTCCTAAGCGAGCCATTTTATCGGGCTCCAACCAAACACGCATGGCATAGTCGCGTGCACCAAAAATTCCTGCATCTCCTACACCAGGGATACGCTTTAATTCATCGACGATATTAACGGAAGCAAAGTTACTAAGATAAACTGAGTCTCGACTGCCGTCTTTCGAGATAATCGACATCGCCAATAAAATATCATTGGTGCGTTTTTTTACCACCACTCCCAAACGTCGTGCTTCTTCTGGCAAACGTAATTCAGCGACTTTAATCCGATTGGTTAAATTAATAACCGCCTGATCGGGATCAGTACCTGGCTCAAACGTGACCGTAATGGAAAGTAGACCATTAGAAGAAGAGGTGGACGAAAAATACAGTACGTTATCGACACCGTTAATTTCATCTTCAATCGGCGCTGCGACCGTTCGCATCAAGGTTTCTGCTGAAGCTCCTGGATAAGTTACTGAAATCGTTGCCGTAGGCGGAGCGATTTGTGGATACTGCGCTACGGGTAAATTGCGAAAGGCCAAGAGACCTGCCATCACGATAACGATGGATAGAACCGTCCCAAAAATTGGCCGACGAATGAAGTATTCCCAAATCATTTTATTTTTGTGGCAAAACGTTATCGCGGAGAGTGACGACCGAACCAGGACGCACTTTTTGCAAGTTATCTGTAATCACACGATCGCCTGATTTAAGGCCACCGCTGATCACTGCTTGACTGCCAGCAATCTCGGCGACTTGGACAATCGCTATCGTCGCTTTATTTTCGGCATTCACTGTAAAAACAAAACGACCTTGCGAGGATTGCAGTAAAGCTGTGGCTGGGATAACGATGGCGTCGGGGATTTCCTGACCTGAAAGCTGGATACGGACGTATTGACCGGGCAAAAGACGTTGCTGCGGATTAGCAAACTCTGCTCGCATTTGTATCGTGCCCAAACGAGGTTCAACTTGTGCGGCGACGAAGTTAATTTTTCCCGCAAGGGGATAATCGGTACCATCGGGAAGAATACATTTAACTCGGGCGAGAGAAGCGCTACTGGCATCACCCTTAAACAAGCGAAGAAATTCTTGCTCCGAAATACCGAAGCGAATCCACACCGCCTCTCGCTGTACCACGGTGGTCAGTAGACTATCTGCGCCTGGGGAAACCAGCGAGCCTTCCGAGCGTTGCAAACGACCAGCGTAGCCATCGATGGGGGCACGCACTTCACAGTAGGATAAATCCAATTCGGCCGCTTTTACTTTAGCCGCAGACAAATCGCGCACCGCATGAAACGCCGAGGCCGCGGCTTGGGCATCGGATTCTTCTTTTTTACTCGTGGCATTCTGGGCTAAAAGCGATGACTGCCGTTCCGCTTCAGCTTCCGCCTGGTTGAGTCGGGCTTGGTCTTGTGCCAATTGCGCGCGAGCAACATCGAGTGCAATTTGATAAGGCGTGGGATCAATGCGAAAAAGACAGTCACCTGCTTTCACTTTTTCTCCTTCTTGGTAAGACTGAGCCAATAAAATACCCGTCACGCGAGCTCGCACCTCCACTTCCCGTGTACCTTCGACCTGCGCCGTAATTTCAACCCGTTGCGGGACGCGGCTTACCGTGGCCGTCATAAACGAAACGGTGGGAGCGGGAGGCGCGGCAGGAGCCTCGCTTGGTTTGCAACCGAGAAAGCCCGAGGCAACGAGAACGAGGAAAAGAATCTGGACACCTCTCATTTTACATACAGTCATGTATGTAAATCTAAACACCCCCTTATGGCTCGCAAGACCAAAGCAGAGGCCGAACGAACGAAGCAGCATTTAATCACAGCCGCACGACGTGTTTTTCAGCATCATGGTATCACCAATACTTCGTTAGAATCCGTGGCTTTAGCGGCTGGGGTGACGCGGGGAGCTGTTTATTGGCATTTTCGTAACAAATCTGACTTATTTCTCGCTGTACGAAGTCAGACGGGAAAACTGCTACAGTTAAAACAAAAGATTCCCGGAGATGCTTTAGAAAAACTGGAGAGCGGATTGCTCGAAGCGCTCCATCGATTGGAAACGGATTGCGAAGCTCGATCCACTTTTGAAATCATGCTTTGGAAGTGTGAGTATGTCGGAGAATTTTCTGCCGTGCGTAATAATCTCATGTCCGGAGGAAGAGATTTTTGGCAAGAGGTGCATCAACTGTATCGCCAAGCAGCGAAAGAAAAAATCCTACGACCTAAATTAAACCCGCGCTTGGCTGCTTGGGAAACTTTGTTCTTCTTCACGGGTTTATTAAAAATATGGTTAGCCGAAACCCCTCACAGCCTCGCACGCTCAGAGGCCCGTGAGACGATACGCCAGCATGTGTCATCGAAGCGTAAACCTCGATGATTGGGTTTGAGAAACAAGAGTGCCCGGGACCGGACTCGAACCGGTAAGCCTTGCGGCGGCAGATTTTAAGTCTGCTGTGTATACCATTCCACCACCCGGGCAAAACAGGAAAGGTGAAGAATAGACTTCTGAGGGAATTGGCAATACGAGAAAATTAGCCGATTTGATCCAACCAAGGCTGCACGAGACGGTAGGTTAAGGCGGTCAAAAGCGATGCTCCCATCAAAGAGAACCAAAAATGTAGGCCAAGACGGAGGCCGAGCGGAAAAACAATGAAAAAAACAAAGGAAGGAATCGTGTAGGCAAGAATCGACCAATTTAAGGAGACGACGCGTGCTTGGTCGCCCGTTTCTACCCAAGTCCAAATAATCACTAAAAGACTCGTTAAAGGGAGTGCACAAAGGAGAGCTCCGAGGGATACATTGCGTTTGGCGATTTCCGAGGCTGCGGTAATGACGAATGCCGAAAGAAGGAATTTTAAGATCAATGAGAGATTCATGAGACCAAAATAGAATAGATAAGGGATATGCCAAGAGGAAGTCGCTGTCCTGGGCTTGCGCTCGGCGAAAAGAACGTCTTGTTTCAATCCATGGAACGATTGGCCAAAACCTTTGCTCAATGTCGCGCCGAAGGTCGGCCCGCCTTTGTTAGTTATGTTTGTGCCGGCGATCCCGATGTACCGACCTCAAAAGCCATTTTACTTTCATTGGCCGAAGCCGGAGCGGATATTTTGGAAGTTGGTGTCCCCTTCTCCGATCCTCTAGCCGATGGTTTAACCAATCAACTCGCAGCCCAACGCGCTTTAGAGGCGGGCATGACCTATGCGCAGCTGTTAGAGATTATTCGTCAGACACGAGCTGGAACCGATAAACCCATTATTCTCTACTGCTACTACAACCTTCTCTATTCGTTCGGTATCGAAACCTACTGCCGACAAGTCAAAGAAGCCGGTGGCGATGGCTTGCTGGTTCTCGATTGCCCTCCTGAAGAAGCAGGAGAGTTAATTTCCGCCTGCCAGAAACACGGATTAGCTAATATTTTTATTATCGCCCCCACCACTCCTCCCGCTCGCATGGCCTTGATTGCCCGACATGCCAGTGGATTTATCTATTATGTTTCGCGAGAAGGAGTCACGGGTGAACGCGCGGAATTAGCGAGCAACCTAAGTGCCGCCGTGAAAGAAATCAAAAAACACACCAGCTTACCTGTTTGCGTTGGCTTTGGCATCTCGACAGCGGCTCACGTGCAAGCCGTGGGACGTATTGCGGATGGAGTGGTCGTCGGTAGTGCCTTGGTCAATGTCGTGGCTGCTCATCATCAGAATCGATCTGCGGCGGCCGCTGCCGTCGGTCAAAAGGTTCGAGAGTTATTAGCCAAATAAGCCTAGAGGGCTGAAGGCTGTCGAAAAACAGCCCCAAAAGGTGATTGGGGCTGAAATTCGTGCTTCTTCTTTCTTGCCAGAGTCCAAGGCAACGGCACTTTCCCCATGGTCCTGACCTTCTGTTAGGGCCAACGGAAAAAATACCGCATGGCTCAACAAAACACCTGGAACAAAAAAGACCTCACCGGCATCGAAGAACTTTCTCGAGCGGAGATTGAACTTCTTTTTCGACAGGCTGACCAATTCCTTCCGGCGCTTGAGCCAGGGAAAGGACTCGACCTGATGCGTGGGCGCACCGTGGTTAATCTATTCCTCGAACCCAGTACACGCACACGAACCGCCTTCGAGATTTCTGCCAAAAAACTTGGAGCCGAAGTGGTTTCCATCAACACGACAGCTTCATCGCTCGTCAAAGGCGAGACCTTGCGCGATACAGCCATGAACATTCAAGCCATGGGAGTCGACGCCATCGTCATGCGTCACTCTTCTGCTGGAGCGGCTCGTTATCTCGCTTCCGCACTCGATATCTCTATCGTCAATGCTGGTGATGGAGCCCACGAGCACCCGACTCAGGCTCTGTTAGACGCATTCACCATCAAACAACATTTCGGCCAATTTGCGGGCCTAAAGGTCACGATCCTCGGAGACATTCTCTTCAGTCGCGTGGCGCGTTCGAACATTCTCTGCCTATCCAAACTTGGCGCCAAAGTTACCCTCGCTGGGCCAGCCACACTTGTGCCCGCTTCGCTTGCGGAGGCTTACCCACAGGTCGAAATCGTTCATGATTTAAAAACTGCACTTTCGGATGCCGATGCCGTCATGCTCTTACGCATCCAACACGAGCGACAAACCACCACCCACTTCCCTTCGTTGGGAGAGTATACTTCGCAATTTGGCTTAAACGCCGAGCGAGCCAGTTGGTTAAAACCCAAAGCGATTGTGATGCACCCAGGTCCGATTAATCGTGGCGTGGAAGTGGAAAGCGAAGTCGCGGATGGTCCAAGATCTGTCATTCTCGAACAAGTGCGCAATGGCGTGGCCGTGCGTATGGCTGTTCTTCACCTTTGCACGGGAGCTATTCAACGATGAATCCAAACGACTCTTCCCTCTTAGTCATCCGCGGAGCACGGGTGATTGACCCAAGCCTGCAACGCGATGAAGCCAAGGGTGAAGTATTCATCAAAGAAGGTGTTTTTGTCGAACGGCTAACACCGACAGAGTTAACTCAAGCCAAAGTCATCGATGCGAGCGGGCTGGTTCTCGCTCCTGGATTTATCGATTTAAACTGTCGTCTCGGCGAACCCGGTCATAGTGCCCGAGAGACTTTTCGTACTGGAACGCAGGCGGCGGCAGCTGGTGGATTTACGACCGTTGTCACGATGCCTAACAGCACGCCACCGGCTGACAATGTAGGAACGATACAACTCATTCATGAACTTTGTAAGCGCGATGCGGTGGTTCGTGTTCTTCCCGCAGGGACTCTAACCAAACTTCATGAAGGCAAAGCGCTTGCACCGATTGGTTCGCTCAAAAAAGCGGGAGTCGTTGCCGTAACTGACACCACTTCGGGCGTGCAGAATAACGAAATCATGCGTCGCGCCTTAGAGTATGCGATCATGTTCAATCTCGTGGTGCTGGATCACTGCCAAGACAGCAGTATGACCGAAGGAGCGCAAATGCACGAAGGCGCAGTTTCACTTCGCTTAGGATTACGCGGTTGGCCGAGAGCAGCGGAGGAAGTTGTCGTTTCTAGCGACTGCATCCTAGCTGCTTTAACCAAGGCCCGTATGCATCTGCAGCATCTTTCTTCACGCGGATCAGTAGAGATTGTGCGCAAAGCCAAAGCAGAGAAGTCGCCCGTCACCGCTGAAGTTTCGGCGCTCCACCTTTGGTTAACGGATGCTGCGCTGGAAAATTACGATACCCATTGCAAACTCAACCCACCCTTACGCGAAGAGTCGGATCGAATGGCTCTGATTCAAGGTGTGGTTGATGGAACGATTGATGCCATCTGCTCTGATCACTCTCCTTACACGGCGACAGAAAAAGATTGTGAGTTCGACTGTGCACCTTTTGGAGCAGCCACCTTAGAAAGCACCTTTGCCACGGCTTACGAAGCCTTGGTTGCGGCAGGACATATGGATCTCCCTCGTCTCATCGCACGACTCACCCAAGGACCTGCTCAAGTCTTAGGACTCGAAGCAGGAACTTTAGGCAAGGGAAAGCCAGCCGACTTCGTATTAATCGATCCTCGGGCCCAATGGACCCTGAAAGCGGAGGACTTATTATCCAAATCTGGAAACAACCCTTTAATCGGAAAAACATTTTCGAGTCGGATTGAAGCTACCTTCGTCGGCGGAAAACCGGTCTACCAAAAGCGTTAATTCCTTTTTATGCTTATTTTTGCAACTGCCTCTGAAGTTCTGAGTGAAGAAGTTCTCGGTTTGATTGATTACTTCTACTTTGGCTGGATGATTGTTATCGGTGTTCTTGGCCTGCATTTTTTAACCAGAGGCATGGCCTTAGTCGGTCACGAGCGTGAGGAAGCCAACGGCAATCTCTCTCACGCCTTAATGGCTCTCTTTAGTCTCGCCGTCTTTTTTAGCTGCACCTCGCTCGTCGGAGGAATCTTGATTGGAGTGCATCAGCACTTTTTCGGACCCAGCGAAGCTTTCCTCTATTTCGCTCAATTCATCGGTCAATGTTTAGCCGTCGTTGTGATGGTGACTATCGGCTTAACTTTTCCTAAATCAGTACAGTGGAGTCCTTCCGCGAGTCTAGAAGGATCGGCTTTACCTGAACCCGCTTCCCCTTTGGAAGATCTGAAGAAAAGTTGGAAGTCTCTTCAGTTAAAAACCATCGCTACCGCCTTTCTTTCCCTTTGTGCCATCGCGATTATCGCAGGGCTGATTTGGAAAGCTTTTTATTATTTCTGCGAATTAAACGGACAAATTCTCCCCGAGGAATTGCAACCCTTGGTTGAACTCATCGCCCAGTACAATTGGAGCGGATCTCTTTGGCCAATAACCACCTTGGCGGTCGCTTGTATCGTTGGTGCACCCCTGGTGGAAGAGATTATTTTCCGTGGCGCATTGTACCCTGGACTAAAGCGAGTCCTCCCCCGTGGCTATGCCATCATCTTAACCGGTGTTCTTTTTGGAATTATCCATGGAAGTTTATCGGCATTTTTACCTCTTACTGCATTCGGCTGTTTGCTCTGTGTTTTTCGTGATCGTTTTGGTTTAGCTACGTGTATTTGCTTACATGCCGCTTTTAATTTCCACACCTTTGCTTGGCTCATTATTGCTCCACGTGCCGCGACACAGTTCTAAAAGAGCAAGGTTGCCCTAAGTGAGTTTCAGGCTATTCAATGGGATTCATGGCCATCCTCACCACGCAAAAGTCGAAGAGTGTTGCGCAGGTTTCTGAGGAAAAATTGATTGAAATCATTGTTCGCTCTTTAGGTCGAGCCTGTCCGCCCTTCCCGGCTGGTCCAGGTGGCGATTGCGCAATTATCCCACAGACAGAGAAAGCAAAGTTTCGTGTTAGCACGATCGACTCCGTGATACTCGGACGGCATTTTGATTCATCTTGTTCGGGCTCTCTCGCAGGAAAGAAGCTCGTCGAAAGAAACTTAAGTGACTTGGCTGCGGCTGGAGCAAAACCGAAAGACGCCCTGCTTTCGCTCTTCATCGGCCCCAATGTCAATTTAGCCTGGCTCAAAGATTTTGCTCAAGCCGTGGGCCGTACTGCATCGCGAGCGGGGATGAATATCAATGGGGGCGATGTTTGCCGGGTACAGGCAGGCCAATTCAGCGCTACTTTATTCGTGCAAGGTTTTAGTCAACGCATCCTCACCCGCACAACTTGCCAAGCGGGTGATCGCCTCTTTGTCACCGGTGAACTCGGCGGTTCGCTCTTAGGACATCATTGTCATTTTCGAGCGCGAGTAGCAGAGGGACTTTGGCTTGCCCAACAAAAATCGACCACGGCCTGTACGGATCTTTCCGATGGCATGCTCAAAGATTTGCCCGGCTTGATTGGCAAAAAATGGGATGCGATGGTTGACACTGAAAAACTACCACTACGCCCTGCTGCTCATCAAATGGCGAAGAAAGACGGACGCAGTGCATTAGAACATGCCTTGCAAGACGGCGAAGATTACGAACTGCTTTTTTGTGTGAAAGCAAAGGATGCTTCTTCTTTTGCGCAAAAATTCCAAAAGCAATTCCCCCAAACCCGCTTAACCGAAATCGGTTTTATCAAAAAAGGTAAAGGTCTTGTACGCTCCCTCAAAGACAAACAACCCCTCTTAGGCAAAGGGTTTAGCCATTTCGCTTAGAGTGCCTTTTGTCGAGCGGGACGGCCCTCGTCGACTTCGATGTAATCAAACATCGTCTCCACGCCTGCGTCTGGCCCGAGCCCATTCTCGCGCAAACGGCGCTCTAAAACTTCGCGAGCTTCATCACGCCAGCCCCGTTTGGTCATAAATGAATTCCAAATATCAATGTCATTAGCCGAGAGCTTTCGTCCTTGTGATTGAGCCCAGTGAAAAGCCAGCTCATCGCTGGAGGCTGGATTGGCTAAGACCCAATCGCGGAGTTTTTCATAAGAGACACCGAGATACTGGCAGCAACGATCGTCGAATGCCTTACCTAGATTATTAATAAAATCAGGGTGTAACTGACCTCGAGCGTGAAGTCTGATTTTATCAATCATGCGTGGAAAATAGACAAACTTTTCAACGGTTTCATAGGGACTGCGGAGACCTGGTACGAGTGGCATGAGTGGAACTTTTCCGTAGATTTAATGTCGGCAGTGTTTGTTGTCTAATGCATATTTAATTCCACTGGCTTCCACGACTCCATCGATGCGCACCTTTTGGTTATCTCTCCTTTGCCTACTTTGGGTTGCTCCCCAAGTGGATGCCCATGAAGTTCCGATTAAGTTTGAAAACGAAATCGTTGCTTTTGAACAGCAGGATAAAGTATCCCCTCCCTTGTCCAAGGGATTACTCATGGTAGGCTCGAGTACGATTCGATTTTGGGCAAAAACTTCCTCGACTGATTTCGCTCCCTACCCTGTCATCAATCGCGGTTTTGGCGGAGCCATTACGGGAGACATCGTCAAGGTGGCCCATCGTATAGCCACACCCTATCGCCCACGGGTAGTCATCTATGGTTGTGGTGGAAACGATTTATTCTATCTCCCGACGACGCCAGAACAGGTATTTGAAAACATCAAAACCTTTGTTGGTCTGATGCGAAAAGAGGATCCACAAGTTCGTTTTGTGTTTTTGGCTATTTTAAAAGTGCCTTCGCGTTTGAGCATCACCCAAAGCACTGATACCTTAAATCAATTACTCAAAAAATACAGCGAGGAAAACCCTGGCATGTATTTTGTGGACCATAACCCTCTCTTTACCCATACCGATGGTAGCCCTCGTCTCGATTTGATGTTGGATGACCATCTGCATGCGAACGCCCAAGGTTATCGAGAAATTGTTCAGCTTATTCGCCCCGTGGTTGATCAAGCATGGAGCGACTCAGCAAAAAATCTTTCTCTGCCCTAGCGGGTGAATAGAGGTATTTCTAGAATTGCGATTTGTCAGCCGTCGACTCTCGGCTTACTGCTTATCAATGCTCAATTCGTCCGAATACTCCTCCCATCCGCCTCGGGATGAAACTTCGGCGCCTGAGACACCATCGCATAACGAATCATTTCCCAGTCCCCCTTTAGTGCGCTATTTGTTGGGCGAAGGAATTTCGATGACGGGAACTTGGATGCAGGCCATGGCCCAGAGTTGGGTGATGGCGAGCTTAACCACGAGTGCCAAGATGATTGGCTTAGTTAATTTTGTCGGCGGTATACCCATGATTGCACTGTCGATGACGGGAGGTCTCTTTGCCGACAAATATGATAAACGTCTCATACTGCAAATCTGCCAAGTCGTGCAAATTCTCTTCTCCCTCACGCTGGGCTACCTCGTTGCCACTCACCAAATCCAAATTTGGCATGTCATTTTAGCGGCGGGTCTCTTGGGCGTATCTTCGGCCTTTGAAATGCCAGCCGCGTCAGCTCTTGTCCCCGAACTGGCTGGTAAAAAACATGTCGCCAAAGCGATTGCACTCGATCGTTCGGTTTTTCATGGCACTCGCCTGATTGGACCTGCCCTAGCGGGTTACTTGGTTGGTCATTACGGCGCAGCGACAGCCTTTTATATCAACGCTGTGAGTTTTTTAGCTTTGATTATCGCTCTGTTTACTTTGCCTGCCCGTCCCCATGGTTCTAAGGAACAAGAAGAAAAACGTCAGCATGACATGAAAGCTGGTTTTCGTCACATTTGGCACGACCGCCCCAGTCTCGCCATGATTTTACTTTTAACGACGAATACCATTTTTGTTTTTCCTGTGATGATTGTCTTGCTGCCTCTTTACGCGAAAAATGTGCTCGTACTTGATTCACAGCATTTAGGCTGGCTGATGTTTTGTTCGGGAATCGGATCACTGAGTGGTGCGCTAATGATTTTAAAAGTTAAGAAATCATGGCGACCCACCGTGCTTACTTTAGCAGTCACCCTCATCTGCATGGCTTTATTTAGTTTAAGTCGAGCAGATGTCTTTATCTGGGCGGGTCTTTCCCTAACCACGCTAGCCTTAGGAGTCTCTTCGCTCATCGGATTATCCAATACCGTCATTCAAGAAAGAGCGCCCGACGAAATACGTGGTCGGGTATCGGCGGTGGCAGGTTTGAGCTTTTTTGGACTTTTACCGTTCGCAGGTATGATTATGGCAACATTGGCGGACTGGATTGGAATCCGCGAATCACTCTTTTATGCTGCGTGTAGTTATGCCAGCATCGGTCTCTTACTGTTATCTTGGACGGGTAAATCTTTAGCACCTAAAGCCCTCGATACTTGAGTTTTTATCGCAAAGTGGTGCCCCCGTTGGGAGTCGAACCCAAATCGCCGGCTTCGGAGACCAGCATTCTATCCATTGAACTACGAGAGCGTCCCTAAAGGAAAACGCAGAAGCTAAGGGGTAGTCAAACCAAACTCAGTGGAATCGCTGTCGACTTAGCCTAGCTAAATCACTTTTCCCAAATTTCAAAAGTATAAGAAAGGTCTTTCTCGCGACCGTCTTTAGACCAAACTTTTTTGGTAAAATAGCGTGACCAATCATGGGGGAAATAACGGTCTCCGATAAATTCACGATGAATTCTTGTAATATAAAGTTTAGTACAGTGTGGGAGACCTTCGGCGTAAATTCTTTCGCCTCCCGTGATCCAAATTGGCCCGGTCCAGGGAAGACTTTGCGCAAGGGCGATAGCGTCGTTTAGATTTTTAGCCCGCTCGGCTCCAGGAAAACTTTTTTGTTCATTTCGCGAAACCACGACTGTGCCTCGACCCGGTAAGGCCTTGCCCAGTTCTTGATAGCAGTTTGGCCCCTCAATCATCACTCCGCCCTCCGTTTGGTCCATAAACCAGGTCAGGTCCTCGGGAATATGCCAAGGAAGCCTACCTTGGCTTCCAATCACGCCGTTTTGGGCAACGGCGACGATGCAATAGATGGGCTTGGACACGCCCTTCAATAAAACCATTAGCCTAAATCCGCAAGTCGAAGACTTGTTAATCTGGACTGATTGACAGCAGTCAAAGGCCTTACCAAGGTGAGGCATGATTACTTGGCTACAAAGTGCCACCTCAAAGCATCACCGCATCATTTTTAGTTTCCTGCTCGTGGTCGTGATCGGCTCATTCGTCTTCTACGGATACGGAACACGCGGGGCTTTAGGTGCCAATGCTCAAACCTATCTCGGGGTGGATTTACATAATCCCAATGTACAAAATCGTTATCGGGACTCGTTGATTTTTTCGGCTCTGAGCGGTCGCAACAACGAGACGCAAAACATTATGCAACAAATTGCAGAGTTGCATATCGCAGACCAGCTAAACATTCCCGCACCTTCCGATGAGGAAGTGGTAAGAATTGCAACTCTCCTCACGCAAATGGGAGATGGCAAAAGCCCTGCTGAGTCCTTAAACCGTTATATCGAAGTCGCCTCGCGGCAACTGGGTGTGAATGACACCGAGACACGAGTTCGATTCGAAAACTACATTAAAGATCTCTGGAGAATCAATAAAGCGATGTCCGTCCTCGGTGGCGCAGGTCATGCGAGTCGCGAACAGATTAAACGCATTCTGTCCCGTGAAAGAACGGCATGGACAGTCGATGTCGCCACGCTCAAATCCGACAATTTTAGTCCTACCATTGCCATCGACGAGGCTAAAGCCAAGGCGGCCTTTACTGCTAATCAAGAATCATTTCGCCTGCCTGCCAAAGTAGAAGTAGCGATTGTTTCCTTAAGAAACGTCACCCCTGACACCTCTCCCATCAGCGATGAAGAAATCGTGACGGAAGGCTATAATTTAGCGGAAAAGTTTAAGTTTGAGACAGGCAAAGTGCGCGAACAAGCTCTTGCGAAAAGAAGTGAGATTGAAAAAATCATTCGCGAAGATCGTGCTATCCGCAATTTGGCTGGTCGTATTGGTGAAGAATTAACGGAGCAATTCCCCCTCGATAATAGCAAGTTTTCCGATGCAGCCTTCCAAGAATGGTTAAAGAAAGAAAAGGCCAGCGTAGAGATTTTGCCGGCATTTGCGGTTAATCAACCTCCCTCACATGCTCAAATTTCTGCGGAAGCCCTCAAGATGGCTGGCGAACTCAACGAAAAAGAATGGCGCACGGACATGTTCCGCACCGAGGACGCTGCTTATTTCCTTGTTTTAAAAAATCGCATCGAGTCACGTTTACCTGATTTCGATGAAGTAAAAACTCAGGCTCTCGCCCAGTGGCAAAAAAATCAGCGAGCGCAGATGCTTAACGCCGAGGCCGAACGCATCGGCAAAACATTCCAATCCGTCTCCAGCCCTGAAAGTTTTATCCAAACCGCCCAAGCTGCTGGTTTGGCATTTTCTGGTCCTGCAACCTTTGTCACGACTGAGATTCCGGAGAGCCTTGTCGGGGTAAACGAAAGCACTACTCAAGTTTTAGAAACCGCTGGCTTAGGAAAGGTTACTCCTGCGATTCAAACCGCTAAGGGAGATTTCTTATTCCTCCGAGTCAATGCCATGGAAGTCCCCAAAGACGAAGCGACTGCCAAAGAAGTGGATCAACTGATGGTGCGCCTCAATGCGCAAAACGCCTACCTTATGCGAGTTGGTCTGATGGTTAACTTGATTGAACCTCCCAGCCAACAGGAGAAGTAAACCCTACCCCGCCACTCAAGGGCTCGGCAGGAAGCAGAAACCCTCGCTTGCCCTGTGGCTGGGTTATGCCATAGGCAATAGCACTCATGAAGTCACCGGTCCGCGTTCGCTTTGCTCCTAGTCCCACTGGCTTTTTCCATATTGGCAGTGCTCGGACGGCTTTATTTAATTGGCTCTACGCGCGCCACACAGGCGGAAAGTTTATTTTGCGTATTGAGGATACCGATAAGGAAAGAAATTCGGCGGAATTCCTTCAAGTGATCTTGGACTCGATGCGCTGGCTGGGGATGGACTGGGATGAAGGCCCCGAAGTCGGTGGCGACTTTGGACCCTACTTCCAATCACAACGCACCGAACTTTATCGAGCAAAGCTCAAAGAACTGGTTGATAAAGGTAAAGCCTATGAAAAAGACGGAGCTTGGTGGCTACGACTCGAGGGTGCAAGATCGATGGTTTTTGATGACCATCTTAAAAAGGAAATCGAAAAGGTGTCGGCAGCTCCCATGGTTTTGCAGGACTTAGTGCGCGGTCGTGTCGAACGTGCGGAGGATCGTGACTTTGTTATTTTCCGATCCAACGGAGAACCTGTCTTCCACTTCGTTAATGTGGTGGATGATATCGAAATGAAAATCACCCATGTGATTCGGGGAGAGGACCACCTCTCGAATACCTCTAAACATTTAGAAATTTTTAAAGCCTTTGGTGTTACGCCCCCAGAGTACGCTCACATTCCTTTAATCCTCAAGACCGATGGACCAGGTAAAATGTCCAAGCGCGACCGCGGGGCGTTAATCGAAGAATACCAACAAAGACACTACCTTCCTGCAGCTGTGCGTAATTACCTATGCTTATTGGGTTGGACGCCTACCGATGGTCGCGAAGTTCTGCCGATTGAAGATATTATAAGTCAGTTTGAATTGAGTGCGATTCACCAATCGAACGCGCGTTTTGATGAACGTAAAATGGCGCATATCAACACGCAGACTCTGCGTGCTTTACCGGCCGACGAATTGAATGCTTTGGCCAAACCGATTTTAAGCGCCGCTCACTTAATCGATGAATCCCTCTCATCGCAGCGACTGGCCGAAGTCCTCGCCATCGTCCAAGAAAAAATTATTTCTCTCGAGCACTTACCTGAATTCGTTGGCTTTTTCTTCACCAACTCATTCAAGAAAGATGAAAATGCCTTGGCGAACCTAACCAAGAAAGGGGGCGACCCACGGGCTCGTATTCAGGAATTATTACCCCATCTCGAGTCCTGTGCATGGACAGAAGGCGGTTTAGAGAGTGCGTTTAATGCAGCGGCCAGCGCGCATCAGCGAAAGCCCACAGACTTCTTTGCCCCGGCCCGTTTTGCTACTTCGGGGCAAGGCGGAGGCCCACATTTATTAGGTGTTTTACGTGTTTTAGGACGCGATACCACCCTTGCCCGCCTTAAATCTTTTATCGCTTAATTGGCTGTTCTTGCCCACCCGCCACCCTGTCGATTAGCCCCTTTCTCAGCATGTCAGACGATTCCTCATCTTCCAGTGCACCTGCACCACGTAACTTTATTCAGCAAATCATCGATGCAGATTTAGCCTCGGGGAAGCACACGCAAATCGTTACGCGCTTTCCGCCCGAACCCAATGGCTATCTACACATTGGTCACGCCAAGTCGATTTGCCTCAATTTTGGTTTAGCCCTTGAGTTTAAAGGTCGTTGTCACCTGCGCATGGATGACACCAATCCCGCCAAAGAAGAAGTCGAGTATGTGGATTCGATTAAAGAAGACGTTCGTTGGTTAGGGTTCGATTGGGACGAGCATTATTATCAGGCCTCCGATTATTTTGAGCGAATGCATGCGGATGCGATACGCTTGATTCAACTGGGTAAGGCTTACGTGTGTTACCTCTCGACCGAGCAAATGCGCGAGTATCGTGGTGATCTCATTAAGCCCGGCAAAGAAAGTCCGACGCGCAACTCTTCCGTTGACGAAAATTTAGCGGCTTTTGAAAAAATGACCCGTGGGGAATTCGATGAAGGTAAAGCTGTGTTGCGAGCGAAAATCGACATGGCGTCGCCTAACGTTCATCTGCGTGATCCGGTGATTTACCGTATTCGTAAAGCCGAACACCATAACACGGGCAATCGCTGGTGTGTGTATCCCATGTATGACTATGCGCATCCCTTGGAGGATGCTTATGAAGGTATCACTCACTCGATTTGCACACTCGAGTTCGAGGTGCATCGCCCCTTCTACGATTGGCTCTTAAAGACCTTAGATACCCCAGCTAAACCTCAGCAAATCGAGTTTGCCCGCCTCAATATCACTTACACCGTTTTATCCAAACGTAAGCTTTTAGAACTCGTACAAGAGAAGCGTGTGAGTGGCTGGGACGACCCTCGTATGCCCACGATTTCGGGCTTACGCCGTCGAGGGTATACTCCCGCTAGTATTCGAAAGTTCTGCGAAACCATTGGTGTAACGAAATTTAATTCGCTCAGCGATGTCGCCCTTCTCGAACATGCCGTGAGAGATGATTTGAATAAAACCTCTGCACGTTTCATGGCGGTGCTCGATCCGATTAAACTTATCATCGATAACTACCCTGAAAGTCAGGTCGAACCACTCGAAGCACAGAATAATCCCGAGAATCCTGCAGCGGGTTCACGGATTATTCCCTTCAGCAAAACACTTCTTATCGAGCGCGATGACTTTATGGAAGTCGCTCCGAAAAAATATTTCCGTCTGACCCCTGGACAAGAAGTTCGTCTGCGCTGGGGTTATTATGTGAAATGTACCCACTGCGTCAAAGATGCTGCGGGCAACGTAACCGAAGTGCATTGCACTTACGATCCAGCAACCAAAGGTGGCGACTCACCCGATGGCAGAAAAGTAAAAGGCACCATTCACTGGGTGTCCGAGGCACAGGCAGGCGATGTGGAGGTCCGACTGTATGACCGATTATTCCTGCATGAAAATCTCAATGACTTAGGCGATGACGAGGACTGGCGCACACAGTTAAACCCTCATTCACTCAAAGTTATTCGTGGGAAAGTTGAGCCGGCCTTATTAAAATTATCACCTGGAACACGGGTTCAATTTGAGCGCACTGGCTATTTCTGCGTAGACACTAAAGATTCAACCGCCGGTCAGCCGATCTTCAATCGCACCGTCACGCTGAAAGATTCTTGGGCAAAACAGGTCACAAAATAAGAATTCGGACAGCAGAGTTAGGGCCACACTTTCATTGCCCTTGACGACTGTATTTAAGGGGGTTTGATGCACCTTCTATCTGGTTGCAAGGAGAGATGGCAGAGTGGTCGATTGCGCAGCATTGGAAATGCTGTGTACCGCAAGGTACCGAGGGTTCGAATCCCTCTCTCTCCGCCAGGTAGGAG
>RFOO01000031.1 GCA_009926645.1 bacterium
AAAGGAGCGCTTGCACGGCCAAGTTTTCTGGAATGTCCGAAACGGTTTCGGCTTTGCCGACTCCTTGTAAGAGGACGAACCGAAGTTTTCCGGCACGAACTTTTTTGTCTTTTTGCATCGCTACGATTAAATCGCGGCAAGGCAGAGGAGAGCGCAGCCGAATGGGCAAATGGAAATCGGCTAAGGTTTTTTCAATCGCAATGGCTTCGCTCGCCGAACAGCGATGAAGAGCCAAAGAGAGTTGAGCGGCCATTACCAATCCAATCGCAACGGCTTCACCGTGAAGGTAAGTTCCGTAGCCCGCAACCGCTTCGATGGCGTGACCAAAAGTATGTCCAAGATTTAAGAGTGCACGTCCACCTTCCGTTCGCGTCTCAAATTCATCTTCCGCCACAATGCCGGCCTTAATTTCCACGCAACGCTTGATGAAAGCAGGTAATCGTGGGCTTTGCCAGTTGAGTGAGCCACTTTTTTGTAATTCAATAAACAGCGTCTGATCGGCAATTAATCCGTGTTTAACGACTTCCGCCATTCCCGCGGCAAACTCACGTGCAGGAAGGGTGGAGAGAAGCGAGGTGTCGGCATAAACCGCCTGTGGTTGATGGAAATGTCCGACGAGATTTTTCCCCGCCGTCAGGTTTATACCTGTTTTGCCACCAACGGAACTGTCGACCATGGCTAAGAGTGTCGTTGGAATTTGAATACAGGAAATTCCACGAAGGTAAGAAGCCGCAACAAAGCCCGCTAAATCTCCGACGACACCACCGCCGACCGCAAAGATGCATCCATCACGGGCAACCCCTTGTTCGGCTAAAAAATCCCACAATCGAATACATTCGCTCGCTGCTTTAGCTTTTTCGCCGTCATGGATGGTGATGACCACGGGCATGTAGGCTTCGAGTGATTTAATTAAATCAGGTCGAGCATTCGCAATCGCGGGAGATGTTACGGCGACACATTTTTTACCCTGACTTTTCTTTTCTTGGGCGATGGCTAGAGCTTCTGCGAAAACTCCTGCCCCAATCCGAATCGGGTAAGATCTCTCTCCTAGGGTAACGGTGACGCTTTCAACAGCCATAGGCACACGCTGATACTTTGCTCTCGTGCTGGCAAGCCTACCTCACACCTCTAAGCCTAAGACCGAACGTGCGTAGGCTTTTTTATCAAAGGGTTGCAGGTCTTCCATCTTTTCACCGATGCCGATAAAACGAACGGGCACCCCTAGTTCTCGAACAATCGCCACTAAGGCACCTCCTTTAGCCGTGCCGTCTAGCTTGGTAACAATCAATCCCGTTAGCCCAACGGCTTCATGAAAGACCTTGGCTTGTTCGAGAGAATTAGCACCGAGAGACCCGTCGACCACCAGCCATTTTTCGTGCGGAGCTCCAGGCATGGCCTTGTTGACCACGCGAACTACTTTGCGTAATTCATCAAGTAAATGGGCTTTGGTGTGGAGTCGTCCCGCTGTATCTAAAATGACAAAATCACTCTGACGGGCGATACCAGCTTTGACGCTATCAAAAGCGACCGCTGCTGGATCGGCCCCTGCAGCTCCTTGTACAATTTCTACCCCCAGTCGATCCGCCCAAGTGGCTAATTGTTCGCCCGCTGCCGCACGAAAAGTATCGCAGGCACCTAGGAGACAACGTTGATGGGATTTTTGCCAACGTGCGACGAGCTTGGCAGCGGTGGTCGTTTTCCCTGCTCCATTCACCCCGAGTAACATCAAAACCAAAGGCTTTGATTTCTCTTGGGGCTGCCAAGGTTCACAGATTTGCAAATGACTTTCGATGACGGCTGCCGCCGCTTCCGCTGGCCCAGCTTTGCGCATCGTGGAGTCGCTTTGCCAAACTTTTTGTGCTGCCGCTACGGCTTCATTGGCTGTCGAGACACCAAAGTCGCCTGCAATGAATAATTCTCGTAATTGCTCAATGGACTGTTGGTCCATCGGGCGGGCGAGAAGATTCGCCATTGCCTCTGCGGTACGACTTAAACCCGCTTTCAACTTTGCCCAAAAGCCATCCGCCATTGGTCAGGCTCCTTCCGCTTTGCGAGGATCGCGACCAAGTTCCCCTTTGTAGCGATCGAGAATGCCATTCACGAAGCGCTTAGACTCGTCGGTCGAGTAGGCTTTGGCGATATCGACAGCTTCGTTAATGGTTACGACTGGAGGAATGTCATTTCGGCGGAGTAACTCGAAGATGGCGAGTCGCAGAATGGCGAGGTCTACTTTGGCAATCCGATCAAAGGCCCAATTCTGGGCGTAGCGCATAATGATTTCATCAATGAATGCACAGTCGCGAATGACGCCCTGAATGAGTTCTTCAGCAAAAGAATAGTAATCTCTTGGCTGTTCCTGTTCACTAAAGAAATCGTAAAGTGCGGTGACCAAATCGGTGTGGCGTTGACTCTCCCATGAATACAAAAATTGCATCGCCGCGACGCGATTGTCGTGACGGCGGTTCCGTTTGGGTGGAACCACGGGTGATTGATCTGATTCAAGATTTTCCACTTTTAGTTTCGTTCCCAAGGTTCGTCTGAATTAAAATCGATATCTTCTTCCTCTGTTAAATCGTCGAGGTGAAAACCCAAGTTGGCTCGGTGTTGTGCCATAACGAGAGCGGCTGAGCCGAATTCAGTTCCCCGATCTAATGAGCCAAGACAACGGGCTTCGGCTTGCGCGCGATTTAATGTAACCACGATGCCGTTAATAATTGGCACTTCAGTGCGCAGGCTGATATCAATAAGCGATTTAGCCGTCGCATGCGCGATGATTTCGTGATGGGGCGTATCGCCTGCAATCACAACGCCTAAAACGATAAGGCAATCGTACTCGCCCAACTCGGCAGCCATAAAAGCAACATAGGGCAGTTCGCCTGATCCAGGTACTCTTCGTACATGGATATTTTCCTCTTTCACTCTGGCCGCACGTAAAGTGGTGATGGTTTTTTTTAATAGAGCCTCGACCAAATCGTTGTTGTAACTCGCCGCGACAATCCCAATGACGAAGTCTTCACCAGAAAGGTTGGGGTTGGAGGGTTTGTCTTGGCTCATCGGCGTAGAAGAACGGAAGGCTGATGCAACGGTTTCCCTCTCGGCATTCAAGAGGAAATCTTAAAAAGGAACCTGTTCGACAATTTCGAGACCGTATCCGCCTAAGCCGACGACTTTTCTTGGATTATTCGTGATTAAACGAATTTGCTTTAATCCGATATGAGAAAGAATTTGAGCACCGATGCCATAATCGCGGGCATCCATTGTGGATAGACGTATGCCATCGTGGTCGGCTTTGACGCCACCAAAAGGCTGAGCGACGTGAACAATGACTCCGCTGCCCGCTTTGGCAACTGCCGCAAAACTGGCAGCCAACGAGTGACCAGCACCAAAAGATTTTCCCTGAAAGAGGTCGCCTAAAAGGTTTTCACGTTGCACACGAACTAAAGTGGGTTGAGCGCTAGGTTGGCCACAGACGAAAGCCAAATGCTGTCGTCCATCAGGCAGTGAGCGATAGATTCTTAATTGGAATTCACCCCAAGCCGAAGTAAAGGGGGAGGCGGCAACCAGCTCGACTAGTTTTTCGCGGCGATGCCTGAACTCAATTAACTGTGCGATAGAAATCATGCGCAAATTGAACTGTTTTTTGAGGGCGATGAGTTGAGGCAATCGAGCCATCGAGCCGTCTTCATTCAGAATTTCGCAAATGACTCCACTGGGATGAAGTCCAGCGAGTGAAGCTAAGTCGACAGCGGCTTCCGTGTGACCTGCACGCTGTAAAACGCCTCCGGGTCGAGCGAGTAGAGGAAAGATATGGCCAGGTTGAACCAGTTGTTCGGGGTGCGAATGAGGGTCAGCTAAGATGCCGATAGTCTTGGCACGATCATAAGCACTAATGCCTGTGGAAATGCCTTCTGCCGCATCGACCGAAACAGCAAAGGCAGTGCGTTGGGATTCGCGATTGTCTGGTACCATTTGCGAAATACCTAGACGACGGAGTTGATGCTCAACGGTTGGAACGCAAATGAGACCGCGACCATGGCGAATCATCATATTGACTGCTTCGGGGGTTGCCTTCGCTGCAGCCATCACAAAGTCGCCTTCATTCTCACGATTCTCATCGTCGGTAACAATCACGACTTTCCCGGCGGCGATATCCGCGAGTGCCTCTTCGATGGTGTCAAAGGATTCGTGCATGAAATGTGGGGGGTTGAACGTGTGCGGTCTCGGCTTCAGGAGCAAGCGGGGAGATGATGTTAGCGGGCTTTTTTATGGCGAGAGTAAGGGTGGGGCACTCTATTTGAGGAAAATAAAACGGATTAATCGATGGGATGTACGAAAAAGATTAGCCAAAGAATCAAGATAAGCGCGGGAAAGCCGAGGATTCGGTAAGGACTTTTTTCCTCCGCTTGTTTGAAAAAACAGACTAGCAAACACATCGCACAAAGTGGCCCGCTAAACCAGGTGGACGCAGTCCCTTGCAGTGTGAGATGCGGTATTTGAGCTAAGCCTTGAGCGATAGCGTTCATGCCTTGAAGAACAAGGGTGGCGACACCGTTCATGCCCTGCGCGAGAGGAGATAAGTTTTCCGAAAAACTCAGCGTTAAAGAAATCATGCCAAGAATGAGAGGAATTTCTGACAAAGGAACCAGAATGACGTTAGCAAAAATTCCTCCCCAACTCGCACTGTTAAAATAGGCCAAGGTTAATGGCATTCCAGCTAGGGTGGCGGCCAAGGAAATACACAATCCAGAGAGAAGAAAATTTTTACCGTAGATTAAGCTACGTTGGCTGAGGCTTTGCTCATCGCGTGGGGTAAGTTTTTCAGCTAAGGTCGGGGTGGTTAATTTTTGACTAGCTGGCACGCCCACGAGGATAATGGAGAGCACAGCAAGATAACTCAGTTGAAATCCTGGATCATTGCTGGCTTCGGGTTGAAGAATGAGCGTCGTTGCACAAGCTAAAGCCAGCGATTGCAGGATGGGTGTGGCCCGCTCTTGACTCTGTCCTGCCCAGAGAAAGACGGCCATAATCCAAGCGCGTAAAGAAGAAGGTGAGGCCCCAGTCACCTGAACATAAATCCATAATATCGCTAAAATGAAGAAGGCTGTTGGCTTCTCAGGCAAAGGGGTTCGGCGCACAATCCAGAGAAGAGCAACGGCCATGCCTGCGATGTGTAATCCGCTAATCGCAAAGAGATGAAGGGTGCCCGTTTCAGCATAAGCCTTCTTGGCCTCTTCAGGTAGAAGCGAAGTCCGCCCCAGCATGGTTGCGGCAAGCATGGCACCACCTTCGTCATCTTGCCACGGAAGGGTGCGAAGCCATTTTTCTAAATGATGATTGGTTTGCCAGCACCATTGCGAAAAGCGACTAGGCTCTTCCAAGATTCCTAAAACTTTGGCGGGGCCTAATTTTAGCGTCGCTCCTTGTGAAGCGATCCAGGCATCGAATCCTTCAGGCTTATCTGGAACTGCCATCATCGCTCCAGAAAGTTTTAATTCGGTGCCTTTAGCGGGAGCACTTCCTTGCACTTGTAATGCGACCCGCCGTCGAAAGTAATCTCCTTTGTCGGTTATGATTCCCATTCCTGTCCAACTTTTGCCTGTCCGTTGGTTTTGGGATTGTTCGATGAGCACTGAAATTTCGACAAAGGGACTGTGAGGTTTAATCAGATCCTGAGGAGGGAGTTTTACTTGATGCCAAATTGCCCCTAAAAAAATTCCAGCCAAGCCAAGTGTCGTTAAACAGATTTTTTCATAACGCATCGCCAAAGCGGCCAGAATGAGAAATAAGCCAGCTCCACTTAAAAATAGTGAAGGTTCTGGTCGATAAAGTCGGTCAACTGTACAGCCAATGAAAAGTGGCAGAGCTAACCAAAGAGCTGGAGCATGGCCAAACCGATGAGATTTTAGCGGAGAATCGTTTTCCAGGGAGTTGGTCCTTGCCATAAACGCAGGCCAGCATCGCTTCTGTTTAAGCGGTCGACCTCGGTTCGGAGCCAATCCCAAGTTTTTTCTTTGGCGATGACGGGAGAGTGGAGGAGTTGCCTTAGGGGGATTATGACAAAACCTCGTTCTCGCCAGCGTGGGTGGGGCAGGGTAAGTCGGTTCGACTCTTCAGGGCCCATTTCTGAGAAAAGAATATCAATGTCGATAGTACGTGGTCCGTCTTTGATGGTTCGGACTCTGCCGCCTTTTTGCTCAATTGCCTGAATTTCAGAAAGAAGGCTCAAGCCGTCTTTTTTATAACTAACTGCTAAGCAGATATTTAAGAAATTTCCTTGGTCTTTGTATCCCACGGGATCCGAATCGACCGCTTCTGAGATATCTAAAATGACTAGGCCGGGGATTTGCTTAATTTTCAGTATGGCCTGGTTGATGTGGTGGACGCGGTCGCCAAGGTTTCCTCCCAATCCTAAAAGAAATTGGCAGGGATGCATTTTAAATCCGTTCTCGCCGAATTTTTACTGAAATCGCCTCGAAATCGGCAGCAACAGGTGCAAACGGCTTAGTTACTTCGACCGTGACAGCTTTGACTATCGGGAAAGTGCCTAGAATTCGTGCTGCAATCTGTTGGGCCAAGGTTTCGATTAAGTACACAGGCTTCCCTGTCAATTGGCCTTCGACTGTGCGAATCACTTCGGCGTAATCGACCGTTAATTTGAGGTCATCGGCTGCTGCGGCAGGCCTAGTATCCACTTCTAAATCAACCGATACGGTAAAACGTTGTCCGAGGCGCTTTTCTTCAGGAAGGGCGCCATGGTGTCCAAAAGACCGAATTCCACTGATTCTGATAATGTCCACCTCGTTATGAATGCGGGCTTGGTGGTCGTCTGCAAGTGTTTCTCGTAAATGTGTAAACTCCCCACTTGACCCTTCTGAGAAGGGTCGTGAAAGTCCGCGCAAAACTATGCCTAAGAGGACCGATATCCGCACCATCCTCATTATTGGCTCTGGCCCCATTATTATAGGCCAAGCCTGCGAGTTTGATTATTCGGGAACACAAGCCTGCAAAGCATTACGCGAAGAAGGCTATCGTGTCATCTTGGTTAATTCAAACCCCGCCACGATTATGACTGATCCAGAGACGGCTGACGTGACCTACGTCGAGCCACTGACAGTTGAATCGGTGGAGCGCATCATTGCTAAAGAAAAACCCGATGCCCTTTTACCAACTTTAGGCGGACAGACGGCACTTAATCTTTCTCTAAAGTTGGCCCGCACCGGAGTGTTAGCCAAATACGGAGTGGAATTAATTGGAGCGAAAGAAGAAGCGATCGAGCGCGGTGAGGATCGCGAGAAATTTAAGAAGTTAATGTTGGATATTGGACTCGATGTCCCGCGCTCGCGCGTGATCAAGACTCTCGAGGAAGCGAGAGAAACCATTGCGCTGATCGGCGGAGAATTTCCTATTATCATTCGCCCCTCTTTTACTTTAGGGGGAACGGGTGGTGGTATTGCTTATAACCGAGAAGAGTACGACAAAATGGTGCAAGCAGGATTGGACGCTTCTCCTGTCCACGAAGTCTTAGTCGAAGAATGTCTCTTGGGTTGGAAAGAGTATGAGATGGAAGTGATGCGCGATCACAAAGACCAGTGCGTTATTATTTGTTCGATTGAAAATTTTGACCCCATGGGTGTACACACGGGAGACTCGATTACGGTCGCACCCGCTTTAACTTTAACAGACAAAGAGTACCAACTCATGCGCGATGCTTCGTTTGCTGTCATTCGTGCAGTAGGAGTTGAAACCGGAGGATCCAACATTCAGTTTTCTGTTAATCCAGCGAATGGCCGGATGATTGTTATCGAAATGAATCCGCGCGTTTCACGTTCATCGGCGCTGGCCTCGAAGGCAACGGGTTTCCCGATTGCGAAAATTGCGGCAAAATTAGCCGTGGGCTATTCTCTCGATGAATTAAAAAATGACATCACCAAATCGACGCCGGCCTGCTTTGAGCCGACCATTGATTATGTGGTGACCAAGATTCCTCGATTCACTTTCGAAAAGTTTGTCGGTGCCGATAATACCTTGACCTCGGCGATGAAGTCCGTGGGCGAGGCGATGGCTATCGGCTCGACTTTCAAAGAGTCTTTCCAAAAGGCTCTGCGTTCGTTGGAGATCGGAGCTTGGGGCTTCGGTTGTGGTGGTAAATTAGGTGACGATACCGTTCGCGATCCTATTGAGATTCGCGCCCGTCTCGCTCGTCCTAATCCAGAAAGACCTTTTTATATTCGCTATGCCATGTTGGCTGGCATGACAGAAAAAGAAATTTTTGAGGCTTCCAAGATTGATCCTTGGTTCCTGCGACAGTTGCGAGAGATTGTGGATCTCGAGTTGGC
>RFOO01000301.1 GCA_009926645.1 bacterium
AAAACCTGCTAAGGCATTATGATTAATTCTTAAAAATAAAAAAGGCGCCTCAGTGAAGAGGCGCCTTCGGAAAAGATAATCGAAATAATTACCCGAGGATCGCGTCCTTAGCAGCTTTAGCTACACGGAACTTAACAACCTTCTTGGCTTTGATTTGAATCGTTTCGCCAGTAGCAGGGTTGCGACCGATGCGAGCCTTGCGGTGCACGAGCACGAGTTTGCCGAGACCAGGAAGAGTGAAAGAATTCTTCGCGTTCTTGTAAGCAAGTTGCGCGATGATTTCGAGAATCGCGACAGCTTGCTTTTTGCTGATTTCAGCTTTTTCGGCAATGGCGGCGGCGATTTGTGATTTAGTGAGTGCTTTGGACATGTTGTTGATTTGGTTAGGATGCAGTAATGCGGTTTTATTTAGTAGCGAAGATTTGCGTGAGAACCAGCGAAAAATAGAGGTTTTTTAAACTTTTTATTTGGTAGGATTTTTTAACATTCTTGCCTCGTCTGCTTGCCGAAAAAAAATTGCGACCTAGGGTGAGGGTCAGAATCACCCAGAAGGACATGAAGCTACCTTTTTCTTATATCCTTTTGGTGGTGGGTTTTTTCTTAGGACCTAGGGTCAAAGCAGAGGGTTATATCGCCGAGCCAGCTTTCCCCGGTAACCCAATTTTTAAGCAGCCCGTCGGAATTGTGTCCTTGGGGGGTGGAGACCCCAATCTGCCCGTTCAGTTTTTCGTCATCGAAAAGGTCGGACGTATTCAGTTGGTCCCCAAAAATTCCTCCAATAAGTCTCCCCAGCCAATCTTTGATATTACACAGCCAAAAGATGGAGAATTTTACCATAAAAGTGAATGCGGATTGCTCGGTTTTGCCTTCCATCCTGATTTCAAATCTAATGGACAAGTCTTTGTTTATTATAGTCTTAAGATAAAAAGTAAGTTACACCAGCGAGTCTCCCGATTCATCATTCCCGATCAAAGCACAATGTTGGTGGATAAGACATCAGAAGTGCCATTGATAAGCCAGGAAGACCCAGCCGATAACCACAACGGAGGTGACTTGCATTTCGGCCCTGATGGCTACCTCTACATCAGCACCGGCGATGGGGGTTGGGCTGATGATTATTTTGATTATGCGGGACATATTGATAAAGGCTTTTTTGGAGCCATCTATCGTATCGATGTGGACAAGCGCCCTAAAAATTTGGAGCCTAATTCTCACCCAGCCGTCCATCGAGACTCACAGGGTAGGGCGTACTACTCAATACCCGCGGATAATCCCTTTTTGGGGGTACAAAAGGTTCGTGGGGTGAACTTGGCCTCTTCCGAGAAGGTCAGGACTGAGACATGGGCATTTGGCCTAAGAAACCCCTGGAGGTTCTGCTTTCACCCCCGGGATGGACGACTTTTTACGGGGGATGTTGGGCAGAA
>RFOO01000302.1 GCA_009926645.1 bacterium
ATCTCACCCTCGAAGATGGCACGCAGGTTAAATTCGCCCTCGTTCAAGGGAAAGCAGACCTCCTTGCTTCACTATTCGGCAAATACACGCTTAACCAAATTGAAGTTAAAGGACTAGAAATCGACTTATCCAAGAAACCAATCCAGACCCCCATAAAATCAAAAGAGGCCAATCCTCAACCAGCCATTCCCTTATTTGCCATCGGTCCTTATGGAATTACGGGACGGATTGTTCTTTCTGACTCACAAGTCATACGCTTCAGCGCAAGAGGGGAAGGAATTGATTCTTCAGGCTCAGTTGATTTGAGAGCAGGATTGGCATGGCCTGGATTTAATGTGGGCAACACTTCCACAACACCCCGCGGAGAAATTATCCTCAAAGCTGAGTTACAAAGACCACTAGGTAAGTCGGGACTCAACCCAACATCTCTCCTGTCTGACATTAAAAACTGCCGTCTTAACATTCTAGCCAAAGATGAAAGCCCCATTGCAGCAGGGAGCATGAGTTTAGATTTGGAAGGTCAGCGCAATGCAGAGGGAGTTCTGGTGCTTAATGGTAACATTCGCGATGCTTCGCAAAAAATTGCTGCACAAATATTAACTCAGGCCGAGGAAAGTAAAATTCGTGCGGAAGCAGATTTAAATCTGGATCCACAGCGTTTTGGCATTCTCAGCGCCGACCTACCGCCACTCGGCATCAAAGGAAAGCTCTCTGCTGCCCTGGAGCCAGCAAAAGAGGAATGGACAGTAAAAACTGATTTAATCTTACAATGGATGAAATCGCCTCTGACGATGCGTGTTGCTTCACCTGCAACGTCATCGAAATGGATCCTACAGTCTGAAATTCAAAAAACCAAAGAACGCTTAAATTTCTCGCAATTTAATCTATCGGGAAATGGCATTAAACTATCGCTCACTAAACCATGGCAATGGCAACCTGGGAAGCCACTGGATGACTTAACCTTTGGCCTCGTCGCCCAAGAAGTTGAAATGACTTCTCTCAATCCTCTTCTTTCTCTCGGACAAATGACAGCAACGTCTGGACGATGGACGGGCGAAGCAGAGATTCAGTTTCGCAATGGCGAACCACAAATTAAAACCCTCAAAACACATCGCATCTCTGGACTTAGTCTACAACGGGACGGCAAACCACTACTACAAGAGATCGACTTAGAAATTCCCTTATCGAGTGAAGCTAACTCTATCCGCCTATCTCCTTTCCGAATCCAGTCGCCAGCGGGCACCATCGCCGAAGGAGAAGCCACACTCAGTCTTCAAACCGATAATTCCTGGAAGTTATCTTCATCGATTGATCTCGGTCTCGCTGAACTATTCTCACAACCTGGTTGGCAAGATTTACCAAAAGACAAAGTAAAAGGCGTTCGCTTATTTGCACGATTCGATGCGAGTTCAGAAAAAAATC